>NZ_AJRH01000023.1:0-28359 GCF_000297015.1 Streptococcus sp. GMD6S
GGTTACAATCCAGAAATGGGAGCCCGTCCACTTCGCAGAACCCTGCAAACAGAAGTGGAAGACAAGTTGGCAGAACTCCTCCTTAAGGGAGAACTGGTAGCAGGCAAGACCCTCAAGATAGGTGTTAAAGCTGGTCAATTAAAATTTGATATTGCTTAAAAATAGAGAATCAGGAGCAATCCTGATTCTTTTTTTGCTACTTTTTTATAAAAAATGATAAAAAACTATTGACAAAACAAAAATATAGTATATAATAAAAACATAGAAAATAAAAATATCAAAAATTATAAAAAGGTAAAATGTTTATGAAAAAGAAAACAGCAGTGGTATTTGGGACCTTTGCCCCTCTTCATCAGGGTCATATCGATCTGATCCAGCGAGCGAAGCGTCAGTGTGACCAGGTCTGGGTAGTCGTTTTAGGCTACGAGGGAAACCGAGGCGAGCAGGTAGGTTTAAGTCTCCAAAAACGATTTCGCTATATCCGAGAGGCTTTTCGGGATGACGAGTTGACCTCTGTCTGCAAACTGGATGAGACCAACCTTCCCCTTTACCCTATGGGCTGGCAGGAGTGGTTGGACCAGATGTTATCGGAGATTTCCTACGATGAAGCCCAGCAAGAACTGATCTTCTTTGTAGGAGAAGCAGACTACCAGCAAGAATTAGCTAAACGTGGCTTTGAGACCGTCTTGCAAGAAAGAAAGTTTGGTATCTCAGCGACTATGATTCGAGAAAATCCAAGCAAATATTGGAAATATATTGCTCAGCCCTTCCGTCGTCAGTTTACAAAGAAAGTGTTGATTATGGGAAGTGCCAGCAATGGGAAGACCACTCTAGCCAAGGATTTGGCAAGGTATTACGATGCGCCGGTTAGCCTGGAATACGCACGTGAGTACCAGATCAAAAACAATGTCCGCGACGATGAATTGACTCCAAAAGATTACTATTATCTTCTTTTAGGGCAGTATGACCAGACCTCTAAGTTAATTGACAGTAATTCCAATCGAGGTCTAGTGATAGCTGACACAAACTCCTTAGTAACCAAGGGCTACTATGATTATTACATGGAGGCTGAGGATCAAGAGGACTTATCAGGAGAAACCTTTGACAATCTCTTTGTTTCGATCTTGGCCAAGGAAAAATGGGACTTGATTCTCTTTGTGCAACCTGTCGGCTCCTATGTCAATGACGGGTTTAGAGATATGACCATGGCAGAAGACCATATTCGTCAAAGTTTTTCCCAGCATTTGGATCAGATGAGGGAGCGCTACTTAGCAAACATTCCACTAGTTTATCTAGCTGAGGATTACCTAGGCAATTATGAAGCAGCCAAAGTAGCTATTGATGCCATTTACCAAGCAGATTAGGAGAAAAATATGAAAAAACTAACTGAAAAAATCACACAATTTATCGAAAACTTTAAAAATGTCCATGCAGAAGCCCGCAAGATCGGTTTTGTAGGAACCATGCACTTGCTCTGGAAAGATCTCTTTGTCGGCCGTAGTCTTTTCCAGTGGTTGTATCTCATCGCTTTGTCAAGTGTTCCCTTGATCTTGGAATTCACGCAAAATACAGAAAGCCATGACTGGCTGAGCTTGTTTGCATCTTGGACTGGGATTGTCTGTGTTATTTTGGTAGCAGAAGGGCGTGCAAGCAATTATCTCTTTGGGGCCATTAACTCGGCTATCTATTTGATTTTAGCTATGAATGCGACTTTTTATGGCGAAGTTTTGACGACTGTTTACTTCTTTGTCATGCAGCCGATTGGTCTCTATGCTTGGCTGTCCAATCGTATCAATGACCAAGGAAAACCAGAAGAATCCCACTTTGAAGCTAAGAAATTATCTGTACTTGACTGGCTCAAGTACTTGATCTTGACTGCCATCATCTGGATTGGTATGGGCTTGGCTTATCAAAGTATCCATAGCGCTCGCCCTTTCCGTGATAGTGTAACCGATGCGACCAATGGTGTTGGTCAGCTCTTGATGACACGTCTCTACCGTGAACAATGGATTTTCTGGATTGCAACCAATCTCTTTAGTATCTACCTCTGGTGGGGTGAGAATATCCACATCCAAGGGATGTACTGGGTTTACACGCTCAACAGTCTAGTAGGTTGGTACCAATGGACCAAGGCAGTTCGAAAGGAGGCATAAGATGGCAGACATAAAGATTCCAACAGGAATGACGGAAAAAGAATATTTTGAAATTCATGCAAGTCAAGAGGAGTTTTTAGACTGGTATTACAAGCAAGAACTCCCTCAATATGAAAAGCCAAGTGTGACGGTAGATATGGTAGCCTACTGCTTTGTCGAAGGAAAAATTAAGCTTCTGTTGATCCGTCGCAAGGCCCACCCTTATCAAAACTGTTTGGCTCTGGTTGGAGGCTTTATGGATAAGGGAGAGGATGCTGCGCATGCCTGTCAACGCGAGGTGAGAGAAGAAGTCAATCTCGATCTTCCTTTAGAAAAAATCGAGCAATTGCTGACCGTATCGACTCCTGGTCGTGACCCACGTGGCTGGACAGTGACCATCGCCCACTTGGTTTATTTGCCTAGTCGTGCATTAGACCTCGTTCAGGCTGGAGACGATGCTAAGGATGTGGTTTTTGTAGATGTGGATTTTCGGACGGGCAAGTGCTTCCTAGAGGGAGTAGAGTTGGAGGAGAGAGCCTTCGCCTTTGACCATTATGCCATTATCCAAGAATCCATCAAACGCATCCAAGGCCGTCTCGACTGGAATCCGACCTTCCTTTATCTGCTGGAAGAGGAGTTCACTGTCTACGAAGGAACTGAACTGGTCAATCTCATCAACCCAGGTCGGCCCATCGTCAGCAATAACTTTCTCGTAAAATACGGCGAATATGTAGAAGAAGTCGGACTCAAACGAGTTCCTAAAAAGAAACCAAGAAAAACCTATCGATTGAAATAAAAAACGAGGCCGGGAACTTTTCCCGACCTTTTTATTTATCATCATTTTTTATGAATGGCTATCTTTCTTAGGATTACTCAACATGTGAGTAAAGAAGTCTTTATATCGATACTTGAGATAGTTCTCGTGCAAAAATAACAAAGCGATATAAACAATCAAAAAGATTGTAGTCAGATAGAAGACATCAAATGCAGTTCGCGCATAGTAAGTGGCTGATTGATAAGAGCCAATAGCTCCCAAAATCAACCAAGGAAGATACTTGTAATACTTATTTAGCATAAGAGTGCACCTCCTATATTCTATTTCAATGTTATTATATTCCTTTATCTAATGCAATGCAAGCGATTACACAAAAGCGATGCAAAAAATAGGACTCTAATCTAAGAAATTTTCTATTTTTTCGTTTCAATTACGAATAGAAATAGTAGAGAGAAATTTTTTTAAAATAGTTTCTCTAAATAGTTGACAGATTCAAAGCCCAATGTTACAATTATATTACAAAAAGATTTCTTAACATTTCAAAAATGTTACAAAGGAGTAGAAAAATGAAAAAGAAAACCTATATCAAATTGATGGCAGCGACTGTATTGGCTTCTACCTTGCTACTGGGAGCTTGTGGAAATAAAAACGAAACCACTCAAACCAGCAGCTCTGCCAAGACAAGTCAATCATCAAGTTCTAAAGCAGCTTCTTCTAGCAAAGAAAGCAAGACACAAAAATCTTCAAGCTCAGCTTCATCTGAAAAGGCTCAGGCATCTTCTGGTCAGTCTTCTACAACGGCAGATCAGTCACAAGCGAAACCAGCACCTGAATCAAGACAAGAACAAGCAGCTCCTAGTCAACAAGCCCCATCTCAGGCACCTTCAACTCAGCAAGGTTCTCAAGCCCAGTCTAACCAGTCAGGCTATGATCCAACAACTGACCGCCAACTTCAAGACAAGCAAGCAGAACACAACAAACGCTACAAGGGTGTTTTAACCATGGTCGATGGTGATTTCTCAGCAGCTGCAGGCAACTGGAAGGGAGCAAATGGCGAAACTATTACGGTTTCATCAGGGGGCCAATTTACAGTAGAAACTGCAGATGGAAAGAAAGAAAACTATTCTATCAGAGGCTATTCTTACACTCTTGATGATGGCAAGTATAATGCCAAAATCGGTGGCGGAAAAATCATCCAAATTACAACAGGTGCGGATGGTAAAGTTTCGAGCGTTGCCTTGATTCAATAATAGTACCTAGGTTTTCCTAGGATCTAAAAAACCGTAAAC
Source organism: Streptococcus sp. GMD6S (assembly GCF_000297015.1). Next base: position 4,197 of record NZ_AJRH01000023.1, read on the forward strand.
TCCAAGTGAGTTACGGTTTTTTCTATTATGCTTTGTCTAATTGCAAGAGGGCTTCAATCTCTGCTAGGGTGCTAGCTTGTGAAATGGCTCCACGAAGTTTGGCAGCGCCAGATGTCCCCCGGAGGTAGTGAGGAGCGAGGCCGCGGAATTCACGAACGGCTACGTTTTCTCCTTTGAGGTTAATCAAGCGTTTCAAATGTTCGTAGGCGATTTTCATCTTGTCTTCAAAAGTCAAATCAGGGAGAATTTCTCCTGTTTCAAAGTAGTGGTTGATTTGATTGAAGAGGTAGGGATTTCCCATGGCTGCGCGACCAATCATGACAGCGTCAGCCCCGACTTCTTCGATACGCTGTTTGGCTTCTTGGACAGTGCGGATGTCACCGTTGGCGATGAATGGAATCTTGGTCAAAGCTTGAGCAACCTTGTGAAGGGTCTCAAGGTCTGCGTGACCTGTGTACATTTGTTCACGGGTACGGCCGTGCATAGCGAGGGCAGAGACACCTGCAGCCTCAGCAGCGAGAGCATTCTCCACGGCTAGGGATGGATCAGACCAGCCTGTACGCATTTTGACAGTGAGGGGGATATCAAGGACAGATTGGACCTTGTTGATAATAGAGTAGATCTTGTCTGGATCCTTGAGCCACATAGCGCCAGCTTCGTTTTTCACGATTTTGTTAACTGGGCAGCCCATGTTGATATCGACGATATCAGTCTTGGTGTTTTCCTGGATGAATTCTGCTGCGCGTGCGAGGCTGTCTTCGTCGCTACCAAAGAGTTGGATAGAAACGGGGTTTTCGCCTTCATCGATGTGAAGCATGTGTAGAGTTTTTTCGTTGTTGTATTGGATCCCCTTGTCAGAGACCATTTCCATTACAACGAGTCCAGCTCCGAGCTCTTTTGCGATGGTACGAAAGGCTGAGTTGGTGACACCAGCCATGGGTGCTAAAACGGTACGATTGGGAATCTCAACATTGCCAATCATAAAAGGTGTATTAAGATTTGTCACGAATGAGTTCCTCCAGGTCGTTTTCATTAAAGTTATAAGTTGTTTGGCAGAATTGACAAGTGATTTCTGCCCCGTGGTCTTCCTCTTTCATTTCTTCAAGGTCTGAGCTTGGAAGGCTGGCAAGAGCGTTCATAAAACGGTCTTTGCTGCAGTCACATTGGAAACGGATTTCTTCTTCAGATAGACGTTTGTAAGATTCGTCACCATAGATGGCCTTGAGAAGGGCTTCGATATGGTCATCGCTTTCTAGAAGGGTTGAGATGGCTGGCATTTCTTGAATGCGTTTTTCAAAGCGGGCAATCTCTTCTTCCTTGGCCCCTGGCAATACTTGGAGAAGGAAACCTCCGGCAACTTTGACCTTGTCGTCTTTATCCAAAAGAACATTGAGGCCGACTGCTGAAGGGGTTTGTTGGCTTTCAGTAAGGTAATAGGCCAAGTCTTCACCGATTTCCCCAGAGATGAGAGGAGTCATGGAGTTGTAGGGATTTCCAGTACCATAGTCTGTGATAACGAGGAATTGACCGTTTCCAACAAAAGGTCCGACTAGAACTTCACCAGTTGCAGTCTTTTTGATGTCAACACCTGGATTTTGAACGTAGCCTTTGACATTTCCCTTGGTATCTGCGACCGTGATGATGGCACCGAGAGAGCTCGTTCCAAGAACTTTTACAGTAATCTTGGTATTTCCTTTTTCATTGGCTGCGAGAATTTGGCTAGCGATAAGGGCACGACCAAGTGCAACAGTCGAACTGGCTTGAGTTTGATGTTTTTCTTGAGCAGTGCGGACGGTTTCAGTGCTATCAAGGACAAAAGCACGAAAGGCTCCGCTTTCTGATATAGTTTTAATAATTTTATCCATAGCTACTATTTTAGCATAAAAATGCCCAAAGGGGGAGCCGTGTGTTTGCTGTTTCTCTGAAATAATGACGAGGAAATCAGCTTTAAAATAAAATGAGAAACAGATTATTTCAGCATTTCTAAGATTTATGCTATGCTTGTAGGAGAAAATGAAAGGGGTAACAAATGTATTTAGGTGATTTGATGGAAAAAGCAGAATCTGGTCAATTTTTTGTCCTTTCCTTTCTATTACAAGATTCGCAGACAACAGTCAAGAAAGCCATGGAAGAAACAGGATTTTCAAAGGCGACCTTAACCAAGTATATCTCTCTGATTAACGAAAATGCCTTGGAAAGAGGACTAGAGCTGACCATCCACTTGGAAGATGAAAATCTGCGTTTGTCGGTTGGTGCAGCTACCAAGGGGAGAGAGATTCGGAGCTTGTTTCTAGACAATGCCATTAAGTACCAAATTTTGGTTTACCTTCTTTATCACCAACAGTTTCTAGCTCATCAGTTGGCTCAAGAATTGATGATTAGCGAGGCCACGCTTGGTCGCCATTTGTCTAGCTTGAATCATATTTTGTCAGAGTTTGATTTATCCATCCAAAATGGTCGTTGGCGAGGTCCAGAGCATCAGATTCGTTACTTTTATTTCTGCCTTTTCCGCAAGGTCTGGTCCAGTCAGGAGTGGGAAAGTCATATGCAGAAAGCTGAGAGAAAGCAGGATATTGCTACTCTAGAAGAAATCTGCGGTGCTAGCTTGTCTTCAGGTCAGAAATTGGACTTGGTTCTCTGGGCTCATATCAGTCAACAGCGTCTTCGGGTCAATGCCTGTCAGTTTCAAGTCATAGAAGAAAAAATGCAGGGGTATTTTGACAATATTTTCTACCTTCGTTTGCTTCGAAAGGCTCCGTCCTTTTTTGCTGGGCAACACATCCCTTTAGGAACTGAGGATGGTGAGATGATGATATTCTTTTCATTTCTCCTTTCCCATCGTATTCTTCCTCTTCATACTATGGAGTATATTCTTGGTTTTGGAGGGCAATTAGCCGATTTGCTGACGCAATTGATTCAAGAAATGAAGAAGGAGGAGTTGCTGGGGGACTACACAGAGGACCATGTCACCTATGAACTCAGCCAGCTCTGCGGTCAAGTTTATCTATACAAGGGCTATGTTTTACAAGATCAGTACAGATACCAGACGGAGAATCGCCATCCTTATTTGCTGATGGAGCATGATTTTAGAGGGACTGCAGAGAGAATTTTTCATATTTTGCCAGCCTTTCATCAGGGAACCGACCTGGATAAGAAAATTCTCTGGGAATGGCTTCAGTTGATAGAGTATATGGCAGAAAATGGTGGCCAACATATGAGGATTGGTCTGGATTTGACATCTGGTTTCCTTGTCTTTTCTAGGATGGCTGCCATTTTGAAACGGTATTTGGAATACAATCGTTTTATTGCCATTGAAGCCTATGACCCCAGTCGACATTATGATTTGTTGATTACCAACAATCCGATTCATAAGAAAGAACAGACTCCGGTCTATTATTTAAAAAATGATTTGGATATGGAAGATTTGGCGAAGATTCGTCAGATGCTCTTTGCTTAAAAGGCCTGAATTCTCAGGTCTTTTTTGTGAAATTCGCACAATCTCCTCACTTTTTTTTAAAATTTTAAAAAAATTGATAAACAAGAAAACGCTTTATTTTGTATACTAGTTACTGTAAAGAGGAACCCCCTCAAGATTTTATCAGGAGGACAGCACATGTCACAAGAAAAATACATCATGGCTATTGACCAAGGAACTACTAGTTCTCGTGCCATCATTTTTAACAAAAAAGGAGAAAAGGTCAGTTCTAGTCAAAAAGAGTTCACTCAGATTTTCCCTCAAGCAGGTTGGGTAGAGCATAATGCCAATGAAATTTGGAACTCTGTTCAGTCAGTTATTGCGGGTGCTTTCATCGAAAGTGGTGTGAAACCAAGTCAAATCGAGGCAATCGGAATTACCAACCAACGTGAAACTACTGTCGTCTGGGATAAGAAAACAGGACTCCCTATCTACAATGCTATCGTTTGGCAATCACGCCAAACTGCCCCTCTGGCTGAGCAACTGAAAAGCCAAGGTTATGTGGAAAAATTCCATGAAAAGACTGGTTTGATCATTGATGCTTACTTCTCAGCGACTAAGGTTCGTTGGATTTTGGATCATGTAGAAGGTGCTCAAGAGCGAGCAGAAAAGGGTGAATTGCTCTTTGGTACCATTGATACTTGGTTGGTTTGGAAATTGACTGACGGCGCAGCTCACGTGACCGACTACTCAAACGCAGCTCGTACCATGCTCTATAACATCAAGGATCTTAAATGGGACGACGAGATTTTGGAAATCCTTAATATTCCTAAGGCTATGCTTCCAGAAGTTCGTTCTAACTCTGAAATCTACGGCAAGACAGCTCCATTCCATTTCTACGGTGGAGAAGTTCCAATCTCTGGTATGGCTGGTGACCAGCAGGCAGCTCTCTTTGGACAGTTAGCTTTTGAGCCTGGCATGGTTAAAAATACCTACGGAACTGGTTCCTTCATCATCATGAACACTGGTGAAGAGATGCAGTTGTCTGAAAACAACCTCTTGACAACGATTGGTTATGGTATTAACGGCAAGGTTTACTATGCTTTGGAAGGTTCTATCTTCATCGCAGGAAGTGCCATTCAATGGCTTCGTGACGGTCTTCGCATGGTGGAAAACTCACCAGAGTCTGAAAAATATGCTCTCAATTCTCACAATAATGACGAAGTCTATGTCGTACCTGCCTTTACAGGACTAGGGGCACCATACTGGAACCAAAACGCTCGAGGATCTGTCTTTGGCTTGACTCGTGGAACAACTAAAGAAGACTTTATCAAGGCGACTTTGCAATCTATCGCTTATCAAGTCCGTGATATCATTGACACCATGCAAGTGGATGCGCAGACAGCGATCCAAGTCTTGAAGGTAGATGGTGGTGCAGCCATGAACAACTTCCTCATGCAGTTCCAAGCTGACATCTTGGGAATTGATATCGCACGCGCTAAAAACTTGGAAACAACTGCCCTAGGTGCAGCCTTCCTAGCAGGATTGTCAGTGGGCTACTGGAAGAACTTGGATGAGTTGAAACTCTTGAACGAGACAGGAGAACTCTTCGAACCATCCATGAACGAATCTCGTAAGGAACAACTTTATAAGGGCTGGAAGAAGGCTGTGAAAGCAACGCAAGTCTTTGCGGAAATCGACGACTAATACTGTTTCTTGATGCAATTATCAGTTTAATAATGAAACGACTCAGTTAGAAAGTGTGTAAATATGGAATTTTCAAAGAAAACACGTGAATTGTCAATTAAAAAAATGCAGGAACGCACCTTGGATCTCTTGATTATTGGTGGAGGGATTACAGGAGCTGGTGTAGCTTTGCAGGCAGCAGCTAGTGGTCTTGACACTGGTTTGATTGAAATGCAGGACTTCGCAGAAGGAACATCCAGCCGATCAACAAAATTGGTCCACGGAGGTCTGCGTTACCTCAAACAATTCGACGTAGAAGTGGTATCAGATACAGTTTCTGAACGTGCGGTGGTTCAACAAATCGCTCCACATATTCCAAAACCAGATCCAATGCTCTTGCCAGTTTACGATGAAGATGGAGCGACCTTTAGCCTCTTCCGTCTCAAAGTAGCCATGGACTTATACGACCTTTTGGCAGGTGTTAGCAACACGCCAGCTGCTAACAAGGTCTTGAGCAAAGAAGAAGTCTTGGAACGCCAGCCAAACTTGAAAAAAGAAGGCTTGGTAGGAGGTGGGGTTTACCTTGACTTCCGTAATAACGATGCGCGTCTCGTGATTGAAAACATCAAACGTGCCAACCAAGACGGTGCCCTCATTGCCAACCATGTTAAGGCAGAAGGTTTCCTCTTTGACGAAAGTGGCAAGATTACAGGTGTTGTAGCTCGTGATTTGTTGACAGACCAAGTCTTTGAAATCAAGGCTCGTCTGGTTATCAATACGACAGGTCCTTGGAGTGACAAGGTACGTAATTTATCTAATAAGGGAACGCAATTCTCACAAATGCGTCCAACCAAGGGAGTTCACTTGGTAGTGGATTCAAGTAAGATCAAGGTTTCACAGCCAGTTTACTTTGACACAGGCTTGGGAGATGGCCGGATGGTCTTTGTTCTCCCACGTGAAAACAAGACCTATTTTGGTACAACCGATACAGACTACACAGGTGATTTGGAACATCCAAAAGTGACGCAGGAAGATGTGGATTATCTACTTGGCATTGTCAACAATCGCTTCCCAGAAGCCAACATCACCATTGATGATATCGAAAGTAGCTGGGCAGGTCTTCGTCCATTGATTGCAGGCAATAGCGCTTCTGACTACAATGGCGGAAATAACGGGACCATTAGCGACGAAAGCTTCAATAGCTTGATTGCGACTGTCGAGGCTTATCTATCTAAAGAAAAATCGCGTGAAGATGTTGAATCTGCTGTCAGCAAGCTTGAAAGCAGCACATCTGAGAAACATTTGGACCCATCTGCCGTTTCACGTGGTTCGAGCTTGGACCGTGATGACAATGGCCTGTTGACCCTTGCTGGTGGTAAAATCACAGACTACCGTAAGATGGCTGAAGGGGCTATGGAGCGCGTGGTTGATATCCTCAAAGCAGAATTTGACCGTAGCTTTAAACTGATCAACTCGAAGACTTATCCTGTTTCAGGTGGAGAATTGAACCCAGCAAATGTGGACTCAGAAATTGAGGCCTTTGCTCAACTTGGAGTTTCACGTGGTTTGGATAGCAAGGAAGCTCACTATCTTGCAAATCTTTACGGTTCAAATGCACCGAAGGTCTTCGCCCTTGCTCACAGCTTGGAACAGGCGCCAGGACTCAGCTTGGCAGACACCTTGTCCCTTCACTATGCAATGCGCAATGAATTGGCTCTTAGCCCAGTTGACTTCCTCCTTCGTCGTACCAACCACATGCTCTTTATGCGTGATAGTTTAGATAGCATCGTTGAGCCAGTTCTGGATGAAATGGGACGATTCTATGATTGGACCGAAGAAGAAAAAGCAGCCTACCGTGCGGATGTTGAAGCAGCACTTGCTAACAACGATTTAGCGGCATTAAAAAATTAAGAAAAACTAGAAGAGAGGGAGGTAAGCTTTCCTTGCCTTCTCTCTCCTTCTTTTAAATGGAGACAACGATATGATGAAAGAATTATTTGGAGAATTTTTGGGGACTTTGATCCTTATCCTCCTAGGAAATGGTGTTGTAGCAGGTGTGGTTCTTCCCAAAACCAAGAGTAACAATTCAGGATGGATCGTCATCACGATGGGATGGGGGATCGCCGTTGCGGTTGCCGTCTTTGTATCTGGCAAACTTAGTCCTGCACACTTAAACCCAGCTGTGACGTTTGGTGTAGCCTTAAAAGGTGACTTGCCTTGGGCTTCGGTATTCCCATATATCCTAGCTCAGTTCGCTGGAGCGATGGTGGCTCAAATTTTAGTTTGGTTGCAATTCAAACCACACTATGAGGTAGAAGAAAATGCAGGAAATATCCTAGCGACCTTTAGTACTGGACCAGCAATCAAGAACATAGTATCCAACTTGGTTAGCGAAATCCTTGGAACCTTTGTTTTGCTCTTGACAATCTTTGCCTTGGGACTCTATGACCTTCAGGCAGGATTAGGGACCTTTGCAGTGGGGACCTTGATTGTCGGTATCGGTCTTTCACTAGGTGGGACAACGGGTTATGCCTTGAACCCAGCTCGTGACCTTGGACCTCGTATCATGCACAGCATTCTTCCAATTCCAAACAAGGGAGATGGAGACTGGTCTTATGCTTGGATTCCTGTTGTAGGACCTATTGTTGGTGCGGCCTTAGCAGTTCTCGTATTTTCACTTTTCTAAGATAAAAGAGTTATTGGCAACAGAGTTTGAGATGGAAATCTCAGGCTCTTTTTTGATGGCCAAAACATTAATATTTTAACTTATCTTAAAATAAGCTAAAACCAATTTTTAAGTTATGGTAAACAGTTGAAAAAAAGGTTGATAAAGTGGTAAAATGTTAGGAAGATAAGATGCTAACAATACATACTGATAGTTAATAGAAATAATATATTAATGGATAGCTTATGAAAAAACAACGAAATTTACATGTATTCTTAGGCCGGACGGCTCTATATTTTGTAATCTTACTTGGTTTACTTTATTTTTTTAGTTACCTTGGTCAGAGTCAAGGCACCTTTATTTATAATGAGTTCTAGTTTAAAGGAGAAGAGGAACAGTGTCTAATAAACCGATAAAAGATATGATTGAAACGATTGAGCACTTTGCTCAAACGCAACCAACATATCCTGTCTACAATGTTTTAGGTCAAGAACATACTTATGGTGAACTGAAGGCTGATTCGGATAGTTTGGCTGCAGCTATCGACCAACTAGGCTTGCCTGAGAAATCTCCAGTCGTCGTTTTTGGTGGTCAGGAATATGAGATGTTGGCTACCTTTGTAGCGCTAACTAAGTCAGGTCATGCCTACATTCCAATTGACAGCCATTCGGCCTTGGAACGAGTTTCTGCTATTGTAGAAGTTGCAGAGCCAAGCTTGATTATTGCTATCTCAGATTTTCCATTAGAGCAAACTAGCACACCGATGCTGAATTTAGAGCAAGTCCATGAAGCTTTTGCTCAAGCTTCTAGCTACGAGATGACCCATCCAGTCAAGGGAGATGACAACTACTACATCATCTTTACTTCTGGTACGACTGGTAAGCCTAAGGGAGTGCAGATCTCCCATGATAATCTCCTCAGCTTTACCAACTGGATGATTACAGATAAGGAATTTGCGACACCAAGTCGTCCACAAATGCTGGCTCAGCCCCCTTATTCTTTTGATCTATCTGTCATGTATTGGGCACCGACCTTGGCACTGGGTGGCACGCTTTTTGCTCTTCCTTCAGCCATTACTCAGGACTTCAAAAAACTCTTTGCGACGATTTTTTCCTTGCCCATTGCTATCTGGACCTCAACACCATCCTTTGCAGATATGGCCATGTTGTCAGAAGACTTTAACAGTGAGAAAATGCCAGGAATCACGCATTTCTACTTTGATGGTGAAGAATTGACAGTCAAAACAGCTCAAAAACTACGCGAGCGATTCCCAAATGCCCGTATTATCAATGCCTACGGACCAACAGAAGCGACAGTAGCCCTGTCAGCAGTTGCCGTCACTGATGAGATGTTGACGACTCTCAAACGCCTGCCAATCGGCTATACTAAGGCGGATTCTCCGACCTTTATCATTGATGAGGAAGGTAAGAAAGTTCCAAATGGTGAGCAGGGAGAAATCATCGTTTCTGGACCAGCTGTTTCAAAAGGCTATATGAACAATCCTGAAAAAACGGCAGAAGCTTTCTTTGAGTTCGAAGGTCTTTCGGCCTATCACACAGGGGATGTAGGAACTATGACAGATGAGGGCTTGCTTCTCTATGGTGGACGCATGGATTTCCAGATTAAGTTTAATGGTTATCGCATTGAGCTGGAAGATGTCTCTCAAAACCTCAACAAGTCTCGCTTTATCGAGTCGGCTGTTGCTGTCCCACGTTATAACAAGGACCACAAGGTACAAAATCTACTGGCCTATGTCATCCTAAAAGACGGTGTCCGTCAGCAGTTTGAGCGTGATATCGATATTACCAAGGCTATCAAGGAAGACCTAGCAGATATCATGATGTCCTATATGATGCCGTCTAAGTTTCTCTATCGAGACAGTTTACCACTAACGCCTAATGGTAAAATTGATATCAAGGGCTTGATTAACGAGGTAAACAGTAGATGATGGAGCTTTATAAACAGCTACCTCATTTGGAACCTTATGGTGATCTTCAGTACTTTTTATACGTAATTGCTGCGACTTTACCTATCTTTATTGGTCTTTTTTTCAAGAAACGTTTTGCCTTGTACGAGGTGCTCGTTAGTCTCTTCTTTATCGTCACCATGTTGGTCGGTGGAAAGACGAATCAAATAATCGCTCTTATCCTTTATGTTATCTGGCAAGTACTTCTTGTATCTTTCTACAAAAGGTACAGGAAACAACGGGATAGTAAATGGATATTTTACCTAGTTAGCTTTTTATCCCTATTGCCAATCGTCTTTGTGAAAGTATCTCCTGCTATTCATGGACCTCAATCTTTGTTTGGATTTTTAGGGATTTCTTACTTGACCTTTCGTGCAGTTGGGGTTATCGTTGAGTTGAGAGACGGTGTCATCAAGGAATTAACGATCTGGCAATTCTTACGTTTTCTTCTCTTTATGCCGACTTTCTCAAGTGGTCCCATTGATCGTTTTAAACGCTTCAATGAAAATTACGAGACCATTCCTGAGCGGGATGAGCTGATGGATATGCTAGAAGAGGCTGTCAAATATATCATGCTTGGCTTCCTCTACAAGTTTATCTTGGCTCACATTTTAGGAGAGACATTATTGCCTCCGCTGAAAAATTTGGCCTTGCAGACAGGTGGTTTCTTTAACCTCTACGCTTTAGCGGTCATGTACACCTTTGGTCTGGAGCTCTTCTTTGACTTTGCGGGCTACTCTATGTTTGCCTTAGCCATTTCAAACTTGATGGGGATTCATAGTCCTATCAACTTTAACAAGCCCTTTTTGTCAAGGGATTTAAAAGAGTTTTGGAATCGCTGGCACATGAGTCTGTCTTTCTGGTTCCGTGATTTTGTCTTTATGCGGATGGTCATGGTGTTGACCAGAAAGAAGGTCTTTAAAAATCGCAATGTGACCTCAAGTGTAGCCTATATTCTCAATATGCTGATTATGGGATTTTGGCATGGTGTGACCTGGTACTATATCGCCTACGGGCTTTTTCATGGGATTGGGCTAGTCATCAATGACGCTTGGGTTCGTAAGAAAAAAGCGCTCAATAAAGAACGGAAAAAAGCTGGAAAGGGTTCCTTACCTGAGAATCGCTGGATTCAGTTACTTGGCATGGTTGTCACCTTCCATGTCGTGATGGTTTCATTCTTAATCTTTTCTGGATTTTTGAATGATTTATGGTTTAAAAAATAAAAGGATGTAAAAAATGGATATCAAATCAGAAGTTATTGAAATTATTGATGAGTTGTTTATGGAAGATGTTTCTGACATGATGGATGAAGATCTTTTTGATGCCGGTGTCTTGGATAGCATGGGAACGGTTGAATTGATTGTGGAGATTGAAAACCGTTTTGACATTCGTGTTCCAGTGACGGAGTTCGGTCGTGATGACTGGAATACGGCTAATAAAATCGTAGAAGGTATTACGGAGTTGAAGAATGCTTAAACGCTTGTGGCTGATCTTCGGGCCTATCTTCATTGCTGGATTTTTGGTTCTTCTACTCATCTTTTTTTATCCAGGTACAACAAGCCATAATCTGACGGAGGAGAAATACTCGGCGGCTTCTGTTAGTGCAGAGAGTTTTAAAGAGAGAAGCCAAAAAGTAAGGGCTCTTACGGATCCAAATATGCGTTTTATTCCTTTTCTAGGGTCCAGTGAATGGATTCGATTTGATAGTGTCCATCCAGCTGTTTTAGCGGAAAAATACCATCGTCCCTATCGTCCTTACTTTCTAGGTCAAGCAGGAGCAGCCTCTCTCAATCAATATTTTGGTCTACAGCAAATTTTGCCAGAAATAGAGAATAAGCAGGCTGTATTTGTGATTTCGCCTCAGTGGTTTACGGAGACAGATTATGAACCCGCAGCGTTTCAGAGATTTTTTAACAGTGACCAATTAACAGCTTTTTTGGGAAATCAATCTGGTGACATTGCTGCAAAGCATGCGGCTATTCGATTGTTAAAGCAGAATCCTAATGTTGCATTAAAAGGCATTGTTCAAAAACTGTCAAAGGGTGAAGAATTATCAGATGTTGATCAGGTTGCTATTGATCTTTTTGCGCGATTCAACGAAAAACAATCCGCTCTCTTTGGACAATTCTCCATTCGAGGACAACTCAAGTACAAGGAACACGTGGAGAACTATTTAAAAGATCTTCCGGATCAATTTTCTTATGAGGAGTTAGAAAAAATTGTTCGTAAGGACGCAGAAGCAAATACGACCAATAACGATATGGGGATGGAAAATCATTTCTATACGAGAGAGATTCAAAAGGATTTAAAAAAATGGGAAGGATATCAAAAAAATTACAACTTCCTCAAGTCCTCTGAATATAATGATTTGCAGCTGGTCCTCAATCAATTTGCTAAGTCGAATGTCAATGTGCTCTTTGTCATTCAGCCGGTTAACAAGAAGTGGATGGAGTACACAGGGCTCAGCGAAGAGATGTACCAGCATGCAGTGGAGAAAATTCGTTACCAATTAGAAAGTCAGGGTTTTACCAATATTGCTGATTTTTCAAAAAATGGAGGGGACCCTTATTTTGTTAAGGATACCATTCATCTAGGATGGTTAGGTTGGCTGGCTTTTGATAAGGTTGTCAATCCTTTCTTGACGGATCCGAAACCAGCTCCAGACTACAAGATGAATGACCGCTTCTTTAGCAAGGACTGGGCGACCTATGATGGGAATATCAAAGATTTCCAATAAAATAAGCTAAAAGTTTGGGATTTAAACCCAAGCTTTTTTGTTTAAATAGCGAATATTTAAGATGAAAATAGGTCAAAAGTTTCAAAATTTTTAGAAATAGCGTATAATATAAAAGAGAAAAAGAAAAGAAAGGGATTTTAAAATGAACAAACGTTCTTTGTTACCTGTCTTGTCGACAGCCCTGTTAGCTCCAGCCTTCTTAGCTGGACAAGTCTATGCTGAAGAAGCAACAACTCCTGCAGAAAGTTCAGCTGTCGTAGTGACTCCTGCTACGTCGGCGACTCCAGCTCCTGTTGAGAGCCCTGCGGTACCGGAAACTTCGGCAACTTCAGAAGCAGTTGCACCTGCAGAAGCTCCGTCAGCTCCTGTTGAATCTCCTAAAAGCGAAGAAAAGGACACCGTTATCTTGCACACCAATGATGTCCACGGTCGTATCGTAGAGGAAAAGGGAGTTATTGGAGATGCTAAATTAGCGACTGTCATCGAGCAGGAACGTGCGAAATCAAATCAAAATACTCTAGTTGTTGATGCGGGAGATGCTTTCCAAGGTTTACCGATTTCCAACTCTACGAAGGGTGAAGCGCGTGCTGAAATTCTTAATAAGATGCAGTATGATGCCATGGCAGTAGGAAACCATGAGTTTGACTTTGGTTTGGACGAAGCTAAGAAATACAAGGAAATCTTGAAATTCCCATTACTTAGCTCAAATACTTATGTCAATGGAGCTCGTCTTTTTGAAGCTTCTACAATCGTTGATAAAGATAAGACTGTGGAAGGTGATGAGTTTGTTGTAATCGGCGTGACAACACCTGAAACAGCTACCAAAACTCACCCTAAAAATGTCAAAGGGGTAACCTTTACAGATCCAATCTCCGAGGTGAATAAGGTTATCGAAGAAGTCCAAGCCAAGGCTCGTGCAGAAGGTAAGGACTACAAACACTATGTTGTGCTTGCTCACCTCGGTGTAGATACCACAACTCCAGTCGAATGGCGTGGTTCAACTTTGGCAGAAGCTCTCTCTAAAAATCCTCGTCTTAAAGGCAAACGTGTGACAGTAATCGACGGTCACTCTCATACAGTAGAATCAACGACCTATGGAGATAATGTTACCTATAACCAGACGGGAAGCTACCTTCATAATGTAGGGAAAATCACCTACAAATCACGTCAGCTTTTGGGCAATCCAACTCAGATTCCGGCTGCTGATGCTAAAAAATTACCAGCCAATCCAACAGTTGAAAAACTAGTCAAAGACATTAAACAAAAATACGATGCTGAAAATGCGGTTGAGATTGTCTCAAATAGCCCTGTAGAACTAAACGGTGATCGTGAAAATGTTCGGGTTCGTGAAACCAACCTCGGAAACGTCGTGGCAGACTCTCTCTATCAGTATGGTCAAACAGGATTTAGCCATCCGACAGACATCGCTGTGACAAATGGTGGTGGCTTGCGTGAAACCATTGCAAAAGGCAAACCGATTACGAAAGGAAATGTCATTGCCGTTCTTCCATTTGGGAATACTATCTCACAAATCCAAGTGACGGGGCAACAAGTCTTGGATATGTTTGAAAAGTCACTCGGATCTATCTTGCAGGTCGATAAAGATGGCAAGAAGGTCTTGGATGAGAACGGACAACCATTGCTAGAACCAAGTGGTGGTTTCTTGCAAGTTTCAGGTGTGAAGGTTTACTATGATACCAACCTACCATCAGGTAAACGTGTCTTGGCCATCCAGGTCAAAAACCGCACAACTGGTCGTTATGATTTCCTAGACCTCACAAAAACCTACTATCTTGCAACCAATGATTTTCTAGCTGCGGGTGGAGATGGCTACACGATGTTAGGTGGTGCGCGTGAAGAAGGCCCTTCTATGGATGCAGCCTTTGAAGAGTATCTGAAAACCGCTGATTTGACCCAGTATGAAAAGATCAATCCGAACTCACGGACGATTTCTGTGGATTCTAAAAACTTTAGTCTACCAGTAGAAACGCCTCAAACGAATGCAGCTGCTAGCGATGCGACTACAAATGTGCCATTGACTTATGAGGTGGCAGGTCAATTTAGCAAGAAGGCGGTTGTCTCAGAAAAAGCTCTCCCAAATACAGGAAGTGAGCAGTCCATCTTCTTGCTCTTGATGGGAATGGTAGCTGGTTTGGCAGGTATCTTATCGAGTCGAAAACCAAAGCAAAAATAGGTTAAATTTTACATCTAGAAGAGTCTAGGGAAACGTTTTTACGCCTTTTTCCCTTGACTCTTTTTTGGTTTATGATATAATTAACCAGTAAAGAATCGGTGGCTATCTAAGTTTTTTTACGAAAAAGATAGCTAGGGAAGGAGTAACACATGAGACAGCTTGCACAGGAAATCGACAACTTTTTAAACGAGGTGATCTTGAGATCTGAGAACCAGCATGAAATTTTGATCGGGCATTGTACCAGTGATGTTGCCTTGACCAATACTCAGGAACACATCCTCATGCTCTTGTCAGAAGAATCCCTAACCAACTCGGAGTTGGCTCGTCGTCTCAATGTCAGTCAGGCGGCAGTGACCAAGGCTATCAAGTCTTTAGTCAAAGAGGGTATGTTAGAGACATCCAGAGATCCAAAGGATGCGCGTGTGATCTTTTATCAACTGACAGAGCTAGCTCGACCGGTGGCAGAGGAACACCACCATCATCATGAACACACTCTCTTAGCCTATGAACAAGTAGCAAATCAGTTTACTCCAAATGAACAAGAAGTGATCCAGCGGTTTTTAACTGCTTTAGTAGGAGAAATCAAATAATGCGGTATATTACAGTAGAGGACTTGTCTTTCTATTATGACAAGGAACCTGTCCTCGAGCATATCAACTATAGTGTTGATAGTGGGGAGTTTGTCACCCTGACTGGTGAAAATGGAGCTGCCAAGACAACGCTTATCAAGGCGAGCCTAGGCATCTTGCAGCCAAGATTTGGTAAGGTAACCATCTCAAAGACAAATACTCATGGGAAAAAACTTAGGATAGCCTATCTTCCCCAGCAGATAGCTAGTTTTAATGCTGGTTTTCCAAGTACAGTTTATGAATTTGTCAAGTCGGGTCGCTATCCGCGAAAGGGCTGGTTCCGTCGCTTGAACGCCCATGATGAGGAACATATCAAGGCCAGTCTAGACTCAGTTGGTATGTGGGAACACCGTGACAAACGAATTGGTTCCCTTTCGGGAGGGCAAAAGCAACGAGCAGTGATTGCCCGGATGTTTGCTTCTGACCCAGATATCTTTGTCTTGGATGAGCCAACGACAGGGATGGATGCGGGAAGCAAAAATGAATTTTACGAACTCATGCACCATAGTGCCCACCATCATGGCAAGGCTGTTTTGATGATTACCCATGACCCTGAGGAGGTCAAGGACTATGCGGATCGCAATATCCATCTGGTTCGTAACCAAGATTCGCCATGGCGTTGTTTTAACGTTCACGAAAGCGACCAGGAGGTGGACCATGCTTAGTTTGTTATCTTATGATTTCATGCAGCGTGCCTTCTTGGCGGTTATTGCCATGAGTCTCTTTTCTCCAGTTCTTGGGACTTTCCTTATCTTACGTCGTCAGAGTTTGATGAGTGATACCCTCAGTCACGTTTCTCTGTCAGGGGTAGCCTTTGGTCTGGTTTTGGGAATTTCTCCAACTATTTCAACCATCGCTATTGTCTTAATCGCTGCGGTCTTTCTAGAGTATCTCCGGACAGTCTATAAGAACTTTATGGAAATCGGGACAGCCATCCTCATGTCAACAGGACTTGCGGTGTCACTGATTGTCATGAGTAAGGGGAAAAGTTCGAGCTCCATGAGTTTGGACCAATATCTCTTTGGTTCGATTGTAACCATTAGCCAGGAGCAGGTGGTATTCCTCTTTGCCATTGCTGCGGTCGTTTTGCTCTTGACTTTCTTATTCTTACGTCCCATGTACATCCTGACTTTTGATGAGGACACGGCCTTTGTGGATGGCTTGCCCGTTCGTACCATGTCTATCCTCTTTAACATGGTTACAGGGGTGGCCATTGCCCTTATGATTCCAGCTGCAGGAGCTCTTTTGGTATCGACCATTATGGTCTTGCCAGCTAGTATTGCCCTTCGTCTGGGGAAAAACTTTAAATCCGTTATGTTACTAGCCAGCGCTATTGGCTTTTTGGGAATGGTGGCAGGACTTTATATTTCCTACTATGCGGAAACACCTGCCAGCGCTAGTATCACCATTATCTTTGTAGCTGTCTTTTTGTTAGTCAGTCTACTGAAACGTTTTATCAAATAGGAGAATGAAATGAAAAAACTGAGCTTACTACTGGCTAGTCTATGTGCCCTGTTTTTAGTGGCTTGTTCCAATCAAAAACAGGCAGATGGGAAACTCAATATCGTAACAACCTTTTACCCTGTCTACGAATTTACCAAGCAAGTCGCAGGAGATACTGCTAATGTAGAACTTCTAATTGGTGCTGGTACAGAACCCCATGAGTACGAACCGTCTGCCAAGGCAGTTGCCAAAATCCAAGACGCAGATACCTTTGTCTATGAAAATGAGAACATGGAAACTTGGGTTCCAAAATTGTTAGAATCCTTGGATAAGAAAAAGGTGAAAACCATCAAGGCAACAGGTGATATGCTCCTCTTGCCAGGTGGTGAGGAAGAAGAGGAAGGGCATGATTATGGCGGTGAGGGACACCATCACGACTACGATCCCCACGTTTGGCTTTCACCAGCACGCGCCATCAAACTGGTAGAGCATATCCGTGACAGCTTGTCAGCAGATTATCCTGATAAAAAAGAGACTTTTGAAAAGAATGCGGCTGCCTATATCGAAAAATTGCAAGCCTTGGATAAGGCCTACACAGATGGTTTGTCTCAAGCCAAACAAAAGAGCTTTGTGACCCAGCACGCTGCCTTTAACTACCTTGCCTTGGACTATGGTCTCAAGCAAGTATCCATCTCAGGTCTCTCACCAGATGCAGAACCATCAGCAGCACGTTTGGCAGAATTGACAGAGTATATCAAGAAAAACAAGATTTCTTATATCTACTTTGAAGAAAATGCTTCACAAGCCCTCGCCAATACACTCTCAAAAGAAACAGGTGTCAAACTAGACGTGCTCAATCCGCTAGAAAGTCTAACAGAAGAAGCAACCAAGGCTGGTGAGGACTATATCTCCGTGATGGAGAAAAACCTCAAGGCTTTGAAACAGACAACGGACCAAGAAGGACCAGAAATCGAACCAGAGAAGGAAGAAAATACCAAGACAGTTCACAATGGTTACTTTGAGGATGCAGATGTCAAGGACCGCACCTTGAGTGACTATGCTGGCAACTGGCAGTCTGTCTATCCTTTCCTTGAGGATGGAACTTTTGATCAAGTCTTTGACTACAAGGCTAAGTTGACTGGTAAGATGACCAAGGATGAGTATAAGGCTTACTATAGAAAAGGCTATCAGACAGATGTGACCAAAATCAACATCACGGATAACACTATGGAATTTGTTCAAGGTGGCCAAAGCAAGAAATTCACCTATAAGTATGTCGGCAAGAAAATCTTGACTTATAAGAAAGGCAATCGTGGTGTGCGCTTCCTCTTTGAAGCGACAGATGCGGACGCTGGACAGTTCAAGTATGTTCAGTTTAGTGACCACAATATCGCCCCAGTCAAGGCAGAACATTTCCATATCTTCTTTGGAGGCACAAGCCAAGAAGCCCTCTTTGAAGAAATGGATAACTGGCCAACCTACTACCCAGATAACCTATCTGGCCAAGAAATCGCCCAAGAAATGTTAGCGCATTGATGCAAGAGAAGATCCCGCAAATCTGCGGGATTTTTTGCTAGAAACGATTATCTGAGTAGGTTGTGGGCGCTATAGTACTACAGCTGTGCTGTTCACAATGTGATAAAGAGGTCATTTTCTACTGGCTGATTCTCACTAGCTGGCGAATGCAAAAGCTACGATTGTACAAATTATAGAATCTTTTCAGGGGATTTAGGAAGGGAGCTTAGTCATATTGACGCTGCTATCGCTTTTTGTTATAGTCAAGGAGAGAGCGGTCTGGAACACTAGTTTATTCACAGTCTGTGGATAAGTCTAGGGGAAAATGACATATAACTCAGGGTGTTGAAGCACCCTGATACTAGTTCCGTACATTAGTAACTTGCCAGAGAGCTAGTAGAAACCCTAGTACAGAGCTGTTTGACAAAGGTCTGTTTAGGGGTGAAGGCCTCTAAGTCTAAGAGCTGGATTTTGGAGAAACTAGTTTTTAGGCATGTTTTCTTATCCACAAGTTGTGGATAATTTTGTGAACAAGAGAAAGAGATGTGAGATGATGACGAACATAAAACCGCATGGACCATTACCAAGTCAGGCCCAGCTGGATTATTTAGAGGATGAACTAGCTGCCTTTATCCATTTTGGTCCCAATACCTTTTATGACCAGGAATGGGGAAGTGGGCAAGAGGATCCTATGCGTTTTAACCCGACTAAGTTGGATGCGCGTGAATGGGTTCGAGTGCTTAAAGAAACGGGTTTTAAAAAGCTGATTTTGGTGGTGAAGCACCACGATGGCTTTGTTCTCTACCCGACATCCCACACAGATTATTCGATCAAGGCTAGTCCTTGGAGGGATGGAAAGGGGGACTTGCTCCTTGAGGTTTCCCAAGCTGTGACTGAGTTTGATATGGATATGGGAGTGTATTTGTCTCCTTGGGATGCTCACAGTCCCCTCTATCACGTGGACCAAGAAGCGGATTACAATGCCTACTATCTGGCTCAATTGAAGGAAATCTTGTCAAATCCTGCCTATGGAAATGCCGGTAAGTTCACTGAGGTGTGGATGGATGGTGCTCGAGGCGAAGGGGCCCAGAAGGTCAACTATGAGTTTGAGACTTGGTTTGAAACCATTCGTGACTTGCAGGGCGATTGTTTGATTTTCTCAACTGAGGGAACTAGTATTCGCTGGATTGGCAATGAACGAGGCTATGCAGGGGATCCCTTGTGGCAAAAAGTCAAGCCAGACCAGTTAGGAACAGAGGCGGAATTAGATTATCTACAGCACGGAGACCCCTTTGGGACGCTATTTTCAATCGGTGAGGCAGATGTTTCTCTTCGGCCGGGCTGGTTTTACCATGAGGATCAGGATCCTAAGTCTCTGGAGGAGTTGGTCGAAATCTACTTTCACTCGGTAGGGCGGGGAACTCCACTCTTGCTTAATATCCCACCGAACCAAGATGGCCTCTTTGATGAAAAGGATATCCAGCGTCTCTATGAATTTGCTGCCTACCGTGACGAGCTATATAAAGAAGATTTGGCTTTGGGAGCCACGGTATCTGGCCCTGCTCTATCACCAGACTATGCCTGTCATCATCTGACAGATGGGCTAGAGACCAGTTCATGGGCAAGTGATGCAGAGTTGCCAATCCAATTAGAGCTTGATTTAGGTGCACCTAAAGCTTTTGATGTGATTGAGTTAAGAGAAGATTTGAATTTGGGGCAACGCATCGCTGCTTTCCGTGTTCAGGTAGAGTTGGATGGTGTCTGGCAGGAGTTTGAATCCGGCTATACTGTTGGCTATAAACGCCTTTTGCGAGGATCCATGGTAGAGGCTCAGAAGGTGCGTGTGATCATTACAGAGGCACAGGCTTTGCCTTTGTTGACCAAGATTTCACTCTATAAAACACCTACCTTGTCGAAAAAAGAAGCTGTTCAACAGTTAGAGTTTTCAGAAAAAAGTCTAGTTGTGACCAAGGGAGAAAATGTCCACTTTACAGTGAAGCGAAGAGAATCTAGCAGTCCTTTAGAAGCTAAGATTTCGATTCAACCAGGGACGGGTGTGCATGGTGTTGCTTATCGGGACGAGATTCAAGTCCTTGCGTTTCAAGTTGGCGAGACTGAAAAAAGGCTGACGCTACCAACCTTGTATTTTGCAGGCGATAAAAACTTAGATTTTTATCTAAATCTGACGGTAGATAGGCAGCTGGTTGACCAGCTTCAGGTCCAAGTTTCATAAAAGAAGAACCTTTGCGCGATGCAAAGGTTCTTTTGGTTAGGAGTGATTTGGTAGCCAGCTGAGGGTGAAGGTCAGTTGCTCAGCTTTCAAGAGGTCTTGGTGTTGAATGCTAGATACAGGAGCCTTGTCCAATCGGCATTCTTTGACAAAGTTGAAATGGCTGTGGTTTTGCTCGGCATGGATATCCAGCCATTTATTTTCCTTGGCTAGGTAGATACGGAGGTGGTCAAAGAGAGGAATTCCGAGATCGTAACTTGGCTTGCCCGGACAGATCGGGTAGAATCCAAGAGCTGACCAGATGTACCAAGCAGAGAGACTGCCATTGTCCTCATCGCCAGGATAGGCTTCCCAGCTGGGGTGAAAGGCTTTCTGACGCAAGGTTTTGATGAGTAGAGCAGTGTAGTCAGGGTAGTCGCTGTAGCGGAAGAGATAAGGGATGTGGAAGCTCGGTTGGTTGGAAATGGCGATTTGCCCAAAAGGAGCGGTAGCCATCTCGCTCATCTCGTGAATCTCGTAACCATAGCCGGTGGTTTCAAAGAGAGGAGCGTCCTGACAGGCTTTCAAAAGATAGTGGCTGAAGGCTTCTTTTCCACCCATGAGTTGACGCAAACCTGGGATGTCGTGGAGAACGCCTAAAGTCGCTTGAATGGCAGAGCATTCGGCGTAGTCGCGTCCCCAACTATAGGGAGAGAAGTCAGGGCGGAAGTTTCCTTGACTATCTCGCGCTCGCATGTAACCTGTTTCAGCATCAAATAGATGACGGTAATTTTGAGACGCAGTTCTATATGTTTCCGCGATGTCATTCTGACCAAGCTTTTCGGCACAGCTGGCGATACAAAAATCGCTATAGGCGTAGTCAAGGGTGTGACTGACACTTTCGTGGTGGTCGGTAGAGAGGTAGCCCAGTTCTTGGTATTGGGCTAGTCCGTGGCGGCCATTGATGCCGAGAGGGTCGGACTTAGTGGCTGTTTCAAGCATGGCTTGAAGGAGTTCTTTTTCTAGGTCGGGGGCCATGTCCTTGCAGGCGCTGTCTGCGATAATGCCATCTAGCAGGGTACCAGGCATCATGCCACGTTCATCTGGAGCCAACCATTTTGGAAGGAACCCAGTATCGCGGTAGCTATTGAGGAAACCTTCTAAAAAGAGGTGATAGTGTTCCGGTATGACAAGGGCAAAGAGGGGGAAGGTGGTGCGGAAGGTATCCCAGAAGCCATTATTGCTAAAGAGGATACCGGGCTTGACAGTACCAGTAGTCAGGTCCATATGGATGGTTTGCCCTGACTCGTTCACTTCATAAAAAGTCTGTGGGAAGAGGAAGAGTCTGTAGAGGCAGTGATCAAAGAAGGTCCGGTCAGCCTCTCCTGTCTCTAGTATGTCAAAACGATGGAGGAGATTTTCCCAGTCTGCTTGGGCACTTGCTTTACAGCTATCAAAGTCCTTTTGAGGTAGATTAAGCAGAGCTTGAGAAGGCGAGATGAAAGAAGTTGCTAGCTGGATGTCAGCATGACTGCTTGCTAAGTCAATTCGCCAGTCTCCGCTTTCTTGGTTGACAGCAAGAATATCCGTATTTATTTGTAGGGCGGTGAAGAGTATCAGTGGATTTTTATTGGTCTCTGTTTTGCCTTCTTGTCTCAGGGCTAGAGTCTGCTTATCTACCTGCTCAATTGTTAAATCATCTGCAGCGTGAAGGTAGAGGGAGAGGGATTTGCCTTGCTTTTGCTCCAAACGAATAGAAGCGCCATAGCAAGTCGGTGTAAGCTGGGTTTCAATCTGATAGCGCAGGGAGAAAATCTTCAGATAATGAGGTTGGAAGGAAGCTTTATCCCTATCATAGGAGGATTGACGGTGAAAGAGGTTATCTCCCCCAAGCTGGCCGGTGACAGGTGTCAGAAGGAGCCAAGAGTAGTCGCCAATCCAAGGGCTGGGCTGGTGGGTCAATCGAATCCCCTGAAAGATGGGCAGATGCGGATCGAAGAACCAAGCTCCCTCCTGGTCGCTGGTCTGAGGCACAAAATAATTCATCCCAAAAGGAACGCCTGTGTAGGGCAGGGTATTTCCTCGAGAAAAGGCATGCTTGCTAGCAGTCCCAAAGCGGGTATCGATGGTTTCAAGTAGTGGTTTCATAGTATTTCCTTTAGCTGTTTTTCTACATTATATCAGAAAAATGAGGTCTTTAGAAAAGGAGTTTCAAAGATAACTATTTTGTAGAAAAATGACTATCATTTGTGTATGTATTTTCTGTCTCAAAAACTATATACTGAACATGAAACTTGTTTGAAAGAGGAAACTGCACGATGATTTATTCGAAAGAAATTGTTAGAGAATGGCTGGATGAAGTAGCAGAGCGGGCTAAGGACCATCCGGAGTGGGTGGATGTCTTTGAGCGTTGCTATACAGACACCTTGGACAATACGGTTGAGATCCTAGAAGATGGTTCAACCTTTGTACTCACAGGAGATATTCCTGCCATGTGGCTTCGGGATTCGACTGCCCAACTCAGACCCTACCTTCATGTGGCTAAAAGAGATCCTCTCTTACGTCAGACCATTGCAGGTTTGGTCAAGCGTCAAATGACCCTAGTACTCAAAGATCCGTATGCCAACTCCTTTAACATTGAGGAAAACTGGAAGGGCCACCACGAGACCGACCATACAGACCTTAATGGTTGGATTTGGGAGCGCAAGTATGAGGTGGACTCGCTTTGCTATCCTTTGCAGCTGGCTTATCTCCTATGGAAAGAGACTGGCGAAACCAGCCAGTTTGATGAAACTTTTGTCACAGCAACTAAGGAAATCCTTCATCTCTGGACGGTAGAGCAAGATCACAACAACTCTGCCTATCGTTTTGTTCGTGATACAGACCGTAAGGAAGACACTTTGGTAAATGATGGCTTTGGACCTGACTTTGCCGTGACAGGAATGACCTGGTCAGCCTTCCGACCAAGTGATGATTGTTGTCAGTATAGCTACTTGATTCCATCCAATATGTTTGCAGTCGTTGTCTTGGGTTATGTCCAAGAAATCTTTGCAGAATTGAATCTAGCTGATAGCGAGAGTGTCATCGCAGACGCTAAACGTCTGCAAGCAGAGATCCAAGAAGGGATCGAAAACTATGCCTACACCACCAACAGCAAGGGCGAAAAGATTTACGCCTTTGAAGTGGATGGTCTAGGAAATGCCAGCATCATGGATGATCCAAACGTCCCAAGTCTACTGGCTGCTCCATATCTTGGTTACTGTGATGTGGATGATGAAGTGTATCAAGCAACTCGTCGCACCATTCTCAGCCCTGAAAATCCATACTTCTACCAAGGAGAATACGCTAGCGGTCTCGGAAGCTCTCATACCTTCTATCGTTATATCTGGCCGATTGCCCTATCTATCCAAGGATTGACAACGACGGATAAGGCGGAGAAAAAACATTTGCTAGATCAACTCGTTGCCTGCGATGGTGGAACAGGTGTCATGCACGAAAGCTTCCACGTAGACGATCCGACTCTCTACTCTCGTGAATGGTTCTCATGGGCCAACATGATGTTCTGCGAATTGGTCTTGGATTACCTAGATATTCGCTAATACTCTTCGAAAATCAAATTCAAACCACGTCAGCTTCACCTTGCCGTATATATGTTACTGACTTCGTCAGTTCTATCTACAACCTCAAAGCAGTGCTTTGAGCAA
>NZ_AJRH01000024.1:0-28256 GCF_000297015.1 Streptococcus sp. GMD6S
TTGGATATAGCGATTGGATAGATTTGCAGCAGCTTCTATAGCCGCATCAGTATACTTGACGTGATGGTAGTCTTCGTATTTCTTTTGAACCCCTTTGAGGATGGTAATGGTTTCTTCGACAGTTGGTTCATCTACCTTGACAGGTTGCATACGTCGCTCTAGGGCGGCATCTTTTTCAATGATGCGGTATTCATTGAGAGTAGTGGCTCCGACCATTTGCAATTCACCACGGGCAAGGGCTGGTTTGAGGATATTTCCTGCATCCATATTGCCATCGCCAGCAGATCCTGCACCAACAATTTCATGGATTTCATCGATAAAGAGGATGATGTCCTCGCGTTTGCGGATTTCTTCCATGAGTTTTTGCATACGTTCTTCAAATTGGCCTCGAATCCCTGTTCCTTGGACTAGACTGACCACATCCAGACGGATGACCTGCTTGCCTTGGAGTTTATGGGGGACATCGCCATCGACAATCTTCTGAGCTAGACCTTCCACAACAGCTGTTTTACCAACACCTGGTTCTCCGATAAGGACAGGATTGTTCTTGGTTCGACGGTTGAGGATTTCGATAACACGGATAATCTCCTCATCTCGACCGATAACAGGGTCAATATCTCCCCGACGAGCAATCTCAGTAATATTGATACCATATTCCTCTAGGAGTCCTTTTTCTTGGCTAGGAGGTGTTTGAAGTGGGCCACGGTTTTGAGGTCCATAACCACCGTTTCCTCCATATCCCCCACCAGATTGAGTTGGAGGGACGTTATTAGAAGAAGGTTTGAAATTGTTCAAATCATTGAAAAAGTCGCCGAAAGGATCAAAGTCATGATTGTTTAAGTCAGTCATTCCTTTAAAGAGGGTATTATTTGGATCTGTTTTGATAATTTTATAGCAATTTTGACAGAGATCAATTTGCTTTTGCTGTCCATTGATATTGGTATACAGATGAATTGTTGAGTCGTTTATTTTACAGTTTTGACAGAGCATACATCTACCTCATTTCATTCTTATTCTTGGTCTAAGAAAAAGGTCAAGAATAGTCAAAGTTTTATACTCTCATTATAGCATGATTAAGGTGTAAAGCAAGTAAAAAGATTGGGAAGTGGTCGTTTTTAAAAGAGGGATTCATGGAGAATCCAGCGACATTGAAGGTAAGAAAAAATCCCATTTGTGGTGACAAAAAGGATTCTCATTTATCGGGCCTTACTGCCCGTTGTTTTTATATTAGTAAAGGAGTTCGTAGATCTCCATTGCAATCAAATCAATGCTATCAAAGGTATAAGTTTCACGAGCTTCTACATCGCGAAGGGTGAAGAGTGATCCATTTTCTTCGTCGTGGCTGTATGCAACTTCTGCGACAACAACACCTTCACGTTCAAAATTACGTTTTAGATTTCCACCATCTTTTGTCATTGCTTCTAGGCGGTTAATGATTCTAACCAAATGTGATTCCATTTTGATTCTCCTCCATTTCTTATCGTTTCTATTTTACCATAAACAAGAGGTAGTTGACTAGAAAAAAACTGTGATTTCTCTCTATTTCTCCATTCTATCAAGTTAATTGTTAAAATTAGGGAAAAAGGATTGAATTTTAATTCAATTCATGTTATAATCATACAATCTAATACATAGAAAGTTGATTGAATATGAATTTTTCTTTTTTACCAAAGTATTTACCATATTTTAACTATGGTGCTCTGATTACCGTATTGATTTCCATCCTTGTTGTCTGCTTAGGGACCATTATAGGTGTGTTACTGGCCTTTGCTCAGCGATCACGCTTTAAACCGCTCGTTTGGTTTGCGAATGTGTATGTTTGGATCTTCCGTGGTACTCCGATGATGGTTCAGATTATGATTGCCTTTGCTCTTATGCATATCAATGCTCCGACTATCCAAGTGGGAATTTTAGGAGTTGATCTTTCTCGTTTGATTCCTGGTATTCTGATTATTTCTATGAATAGTGGAGCTTACGTTTCAGAAATTGTTCGTGCGGGGATCAATGCGGTTCCTAAAGGGCAGTTAGAGGCTGCTTACTCTCTTGGTATTCGTCCGAAAAATGCCATGCGTTATGTCATTTTGCCACAAGCTATCAAAAATATTCTTCCAGCTCTAGGAAATGAATTTATCACCATTATCAAGGATAGTTCCCTCTTGTCGGCGATTGGGGTGATGGAGTTGTGGAATGGTGCAACGACAGTAGCAACAACAACTTATTTACCGTTGACTCCCCTTTTATTTGCAGCCTTTTATTACTTGATTATGACCTCTGTTTTGACAGTGGCGTTGAAAGCATTTGAAAAACATATTGGACAAGGAGACAAGAAATAATGACAGAAACCTTGATTAAAATTGAAGAACTACATAAGTCTTTTGGGAAAAATGAAGTTTTAAAAGGCATCAACCTTGAGATTAAACGAGGAGAAGTTGTGGTCATTATCGGTCCGTCAGGGAGCGGGAAATCAACCCTCCTTCGTTCGATGAATCTACTTGAAGAAGCAAGTAAAGGTAAGGTTATCTTTGAAGGAGTTGATATCACAGATAAGAAAAATGACCTTTTTGCCATGCGTGAAAAGATGGGTATGGTATTCCAACAATTCAACCTCTTTCCCAATATGACAGTGATGGAAAATATCACTTTGTCACCAATTAAAACCAAAGGTGAAAGCAAGGAAGTTGCGAAGAAAAGAGCACAGGAACTGTTAGAAAAAGTTGGCTTGCCAGATAAGGCAACGACCTATCCACAGAGTTTGTCAGGTGGTCAGCAACAACGGATTGCTATCGCACGTGGACTGGCAATGGAGCCAGATGTTTTGCTCTTTGATGAGCCGACTTCAGCCCTAGACCCTGAGATGGTTGGAGAAGTTCTAGCTGTTATGCAAGACCTTGCCAAGTCAGGGATGACCATGGTGATTGTGACTCATGAAATGGGCTTTGCGCGTGAGGTAGCAGACCGTGTTATCTTTATGGCGGATGGAGTTGTTGTCGAAGATGGAACACCAGAGGAGATTTTCGATCAAACAAAAGAACAACGGACCAAGGAATTTTTGAGTAAGGTTTTGTAATACCTCATTTTTAGAAGAAATGGAGTAGGCATCATGGCTTCCAGTAAAGAATATTTAAATTTTATTCTCGAACAGCTATCAGAGCTAGAGGAGATGAGTTATCGTCCAATGATGGGAGAGTATATCCTTTATTATCGTGGGAAGATTATTGGGGGAATCTATGATAATCGTCTGTTACTGAAGCCTGTGAAGCTGGTCATGGATCAACTGGGACAGACTAGGCTTGAACGTCCTTATGAAGGAGCTAAGGAGATGATTTTGATAGAAGACATTGAAGATAAATCATGTCTAATCAGATTAATCAAGGAGATGTATGAAGTCTTACCGGCTCCAAAAGTCAAAAAGAAAGCATAACAAGTTTACCTAGTATAAATAGGCATAAAAGCTCGATAAGGGCTTTTTCTTATAGTTTCAGACTATAGGGTCCATTAGGCAAGAAGTGTTAGGATGGCGAGTTATTTTTTGATATAATAGAGGATATTTGATAGAAAAGAGAAGAGATATGGCTCAGATTATCGATGGGAAGGCTCTTGCGGCTAAGTTACAAGGACAGTTGGCTGAGAAGACGGCTAAACTAAAAGAAGAAACAGGTCTAGTTCCAGGATTGGTAGTGATTTTGGTGGGGGACAATCCTGCCAGCCAAGTCTACGTTCGCAATAAGGAACGGTCAGCTCTCGCTGCTGGCTTCCGTAGTGAAGTCGTGCGAGTTCCAGAGACCATTACCCAAGCGGAATTGTTAGACTTGATTGCCAAATACAATCAAGATCCAGCTTGGCATGGGATTTTGGTTCAATTACCTTTGCCAAAACATATCGATGAAGAGGCAGTTTTATTAGCCATTGACCCCGAAAAAGACGTGGATGGTTTCCATCCCCTAAACATGGGTCGTCTATGGTCTGGTCATCCGGTTATGATTCCTTCGACACCTGCAGGAATTATGGAGATGTTTCATGAATATGGGATTGATCTAGAAGGTAAAAATGCGGTTGTTATCGGTCGTTCAAATATCGTTGGAAAACCGATGGCCCAACTTCTTTTAGCCAAGAATGCGACTGTGACCTTGACCCACTCACGCACCCATCATCTTGCTAAGGTTGCTGCTAAGGCGGATATTCTTGTGGTTGCAATCGGTCGTGCTAAGTTTGTGACAGCTGACTTTGTCAAACCGGGAGCGGTTGTCATTGACGTTGGGATGAACCGAGATGAAAATGGCAAGCTTTGTGGAGATGTTGATTATGATGCTGTTGCACCACTTGCTAGCCACATCACACCTGTACCGGGTGGAGTTGGTCCTATGACGATTACCATGCTAATGGAGCAAACCTATCAGGCAGCGCTTCGAACACTAAACGAGGACTAGGAAGATGAAATTCGTATTTGACCTGGATGGAACGCTATCTTTTGACTACATGACCATAGATGAGGAGATTCAGCAGGTTCTTTTAAAGGCTGAAGATTATGGGCATGAGCTTGTGTTTGCCTCAGCCCGCTCTTATCGGGATTGCTTGGGTTTATTAGGACCTGAACTCAGCCAGCGCTTGGTCATAGGGTTGAATGGTGGCGTGGCCTATCATCTGGGGAAGGCTATCTTCGAAAGAAATCTCGATGCTAGAGTGTATCAGGCGCTAGTGGATTATTGCCAGACTTATAATCTCCCTTTCTTTGTAGATGATTGCTTTGATTATAGTGGTCAGATTGTAGAGAAGATTCCATTTATTTCCAGTGTGGATCCCCTAAAGGTGGCTCGTCATCAGAAACTCGAGGACTTGGGGACTCCGATTAAGGTAGTCGTTTATATGGGTGACCACGAGGATTTGCTTGATGATCTGCTTGGTCAGCTAGAAAGACTAGGACAGGCTCATCTCTCCTATCATGCACATGAAAAGTGCCTTTATGTTAATCCCTTGGATACTCATAAGGCGACAACTGTTGAAAAGTTGTGTGGGGAGAACTTCATCGCTTTTGGAAATGACCAAAACGATATTGAACTGTTTAAGACGTCTCTCTATTCTGTCCAGATTGGAGATTTTACTGGTCTTACTCCATATGCAGATGAAACGTTAGAGCTAAAAGGAGCTCCTTCTCTAGCAGTAGCAGCCAAAATCTTACAGACCTTTGCGGAATTTAAGGGAAAATAGTGTAGAAGGAGGTTCGCCTTCTTTTTATGTAGAGTAATGCAGTCTATAAACTATAAATTTGAAGTTTGAAAAAGATATTAATGGAATTCAATTTGTAGTAGAAAGAGTCTAGAACCGAAAGCTATTTTCATTGCAACTATTCCTTTTAAATGACCCCTTCTTATATATCATTTTATTGGGTTAAATTAATGGAAAATAATTGCAATTTAAGGTGCCTTTTGATATATTTAATATATAAAATACATTATAAAACTTGGTACTTGTTTGTGTATTCAGAAGGAGGTTATTTTTTAAAATAAAGTAAACGCTTACTTTGTATCAAGAAAAAGAAATGAGGATTTTAATGAACAAAAGACTTTTTGATAAACGTTGTCATTATAGCATTCGTAAATTTGCAATAGGTGCGGCATCTGTAATGATTGGGGCTAGTATATTTGGTATTTCTGCTGTACAAGCTGAGGAGGTGGATTCATCCAATGCTAAAACAGAAGAAACAACTGTTCATCAAGCTCAACCTTTAGATAAGCTTCCCGATGATGTGGTAGCTGCTATTGCAAAGGCTGATGAGAATGGTGGGCGTGAGTTTGTAAAACCAAAAGCTGAATCGGCAGAAGACAAAGTGACTAAGGATACAGAACCTACTAACGAGAGTAGTCGTGAATTGGTTAGTCCTAAAGGGGAAACTCCAAATAAAGTAGAAGAAGGAACTAAGGTTGAGGACAAACAGAAATCTGAAGAGGCAAAGCCAAAGCCTGTTGAATCTGCAGTAAAAGCTGGAACAGAAGTAAAAGAGGATTCTAAAAAAACTTCTGAAAAGGACCAAGTGAAAGCAGACACAGAGATCAAATCTTCTTCTGAAAAATCGCAAGTGCTGTCTAGAGAGTCAAACAAAGCCGAAGTTGAAAAGGAAAAACAGCTATTATCGGAACGAAAACAAGATTTTAATAAAGATTGGTATTTTAAACTAAATGCCCAAGGAGATTTTTCAAAAAAAGATGTGGATGTTCATGATTGGTCTAAATTGAATCTTCCTCATGATTGGAGTATTTATTTTGACTTTGATCACAAATCTCCCGCGCGTAATGAGGGTGGCCAGTTAAATGGTGGAACAGCTTGGTATCGTAAGACTTTCACATTAAATGAAGCTGACAAGAATAAGGATGTTCGTATCAATTTTGATGGGGTTTACATGGATTCAAAAGTCTATGTAAATGGTAAATTTGTCGGACATTATCCAAGTGGCTATAATCATTTTTCATATGATATCACAGAATTTTTAAACAAGGATGGTAGTGAAAATTCAATTACTGTTCAAGTGACCAATAAGCAACCAAGTAGTCGTTGGTATTCAGGAAGTGGGATTTATCGTGATGTAACCCTGAGTTATCGTGATAAAGTCCATGTTGCCGAAAATGGTAATCATATCACTACTCCAAAACTTGCTGAGCAAAAAGAAGGGAATGTTGAAACACAGGTTCAAAGTAAGATTAAAAATACGGATAAGAAGGCTGCTAAAGTCTTTGTGGAACAACAAATTTTTACTAAGGAAGGTAAGGTTGTTTCAGAATTAGTCCGCTCTGAAACGAAGAATTTAGCAGAAAATGAAACTGCAGATTTCAGACAAACAATCCTAGTTAATAAACCAACTCTTTGGACGACAAAAAGTTATCATCCTCAACTGTATGTGTTGAAAACAAAGGTTTATAAAGAAGGTCAACTAGTTGATGTAACAGAAGATACATTTGGTTACCGTTATTTCAATTGGACTGCTGAGGAAGGTTTCTCTCTGAATGGTGAACGCATGAAATTCCACGGAGTAAGTATTCACCATGACAATGGAGCCTTGGGGGCAGAAGAGAATTATAAGGCTACCTATCGTAAATTAAAACTCTTGAAAGATATGGGGGTTAACTCTATTCGAACAACCCACAATCCAGCGAGTCCTCAGTTGCTTGATGCTGCAGCTAGTTTAGGTCTCTTGGTTCAAGAGGAAGCTTTTGATACTTGGTATGGTGGCAAGAAGACTTACGACTATGGACGGTTCTTTGATCAAGATGCAACTCATCCGGAGGCTAAGAAGGGTGAGAAGTGGTCTGATTTTGATCTCAGAACAATGGTAGAACGTGATAAGAACAATCCGTCTATCGTCATGTGGTCTCTTGGAAATGAGGTAGAGGAGGCAAATGGTAGTCCTCGTTCTATCGAGACAGCTAAACGTCTGAAGGCTATTATCAAGGCGATTGATACTGAACGTTATGTCACCATGGGTGAAAATAAATTTAGTCGTGCAGCGACAGGTGATTTCTTGAAACTCGCAGAAATCATGGATGCTGTCGGTATGAACTATGGTGAACGTTTTTATGATGCGGTTCGTAGTGCTCATCCAGACTGGCTCATTTATGGTTCTGAAACCTCTTCAGCTACTAGAACGCGTGATTCTTATTATAACCCTGCTCAAATCCTTGGACATGACAATCGTCCAAATCGTCACTATGAACAATCTGACTATGGTAATGACCGTGTTGGATGGGGAAGAACAGCTACTGAATCATGGACTTTTGACCGTGATCGTGCTGGCTATGCTGGACAATTTATCTGGACAGGAATTGACTATATTGGAGAACCGACTCCATGGCATAACCAAGATAGTACACCTGTCAAGAGCTCTTACTTTGGTATTATTGATACAGCTGGTTTACCAAAGAATGATTTCTACCTTTACCGTAGTGAATGGTATAGTGCTAAAGAAAAGCCAACTGTTCGCATTTTACCACATTGGAACTGGACTGAAGAGACCCTTAAGGAACGCAAGATGCTGGTTGATGGAAAGGTTCCGGTTCGTACCTTCTCAAATGCTGCAAGCGTCGAATTGTTCTTAAATGGAGAGTCACTTGGTAAAAAGGAATTTACTAAGAAAACGACAGAAGATGGACGTCCATATCATGAGGGGGCTAAACCAAGTGAATTGTATCTTGAGTGGCTTGTGAAATACCAACCAGGTACACTGACTGCGATTGCTCGAGATGAAAATGGGAATGAAATTGCGCGTGATAGTGTGACAACTGCTGGGGAGCCAGCAAGAGTTCGTCTGACTAAAGAAGAGCATGTTATCACTGCAGATGGAAAAGACCTATCCTACATCCATTACGAAATTGTTGATGGTGATGGGAATGTGGTTCCAACAGCTAACAATCTTGTTCATTTCAATCTTCATGGTCAGGGACAAATCGTTGGTGTGGATAATGGAGAACAAGCTAGTCGTGAACGCTACAAAGCTCAAGCAGATGGAACATGGCAAAGACGTGCTTTCAATGGTAAAGGGGTTGTCATTGTAAAATCAACAGAAAAAGAAGGTAAATTTACTCTTTATGCAGATTCTGCTGGTTTAACTTCTGATAGCGCAACAGTCGCAACTGTGTCTGGTAAGAAAGAAAACCGTCACTTTGTAGCCTTTGCTCCTGTAAAAGCAACAACTGACGTGACAACAAATCCTGAATTGCCTCAAACAGTAACAGCTATTTATAGCGATGGTAGTGTTGAGGAAAAGACTGTAACATGGGACGTGCCATCAGACTTGCTTACAAGTGCAGGTGAAAAGAAAGTCTCTGGACGAGTGGAAGGTTTGGAAACCCCAGCTGAGGCACTTGTTAAAGTGATTGCTTTAGATAGATGGTTACCAAAAGTTGCTACAGTCCCAGTTGGAACGAATGCTGCTGATTTGGATAAAACGGTCACTGCTGTTCTGACAGATGGTAGCTTGATTGATACTGATGTTGTTTCTTGGACCTTGAAAGACCCTGCTGCTTTGAACAAGGAAGGTGGACGTACGGAGGCTACTGGTAAATTGGTAGATGACGACCGTGAAGTGACTGCAACCTTTATCGCAAGTAGTAAGGAAACAACAAGTAGCATTACAGGACTTACTGTTGGGGATAAAGCTCTTGAGAATTTTGAGTCTGGCAAGACCTATTACCGTGTATCTCTTCCTTACACTGGAACAATTCCAAGTGTTGGAGCTCAGAGTACCGGATATCAAGTAACTGTTCAGCAAGCTTCTGCTGATAATGGTTATCAGGCTTCTCTCTTCTTGAGTGACCAAAAGGGTGACTTGGTTCAAACTTACTTAATTCAGTTTGTGAAGGAAGCTCCTGCTTTGAAACGTTTGGAAGTGGTTGTAGAAGGAAAAGAAACTGCCACTGAAGATCAAGTATTAACTTATCACGTCATTGGTCGTTATGAGGATGGTTCACAAACAGAATTTTCGGCTTCAGATATTCACTTAGAAGCTAAATCATCTGATGGGGGACATCTTGAGGTGAATGGTCAGAATCTATTGCTCTATACTAAGGGAAGAGTGACTTTGACACCTCGAATCGATAATCAAACAGAGAAAACAGAATCTTTAACTACTGAAGTAGTGATTAAAGAAAATAAAGTTAACAAGAAGATTGTGAAACTGCATCCTGTATCTGTTTCTACAGACATCAATCAGCAACCGAATCTACCTAAAGAAGTTGGAGCAGAATTTGATAAGGGCTTACCACGCAAAGTATCTGTAACTTGGGATAAGGTAGATGAAAAAGAGTTGGGGCACTATCATAGCTTTACGCTTAAAGGACATGTGGAAGGTACAGATATCGAAGCACAAGCGACTGTAACGGTTGAAGGATTGCAAGTTTCAGAGGAAATCAGCCTCACAGTACCTAAGGGTGAGACGGTTCAATTGCCAGCCAATGTCCGGACTTACCATTCTAACGGAACAACTATCTACAAAGATGTTGTTTGGGATCAGGTTCCAGCTAACTTTAGTCAAACTGAAGGGGTCTATGAAATCAATGGTCGTTTAGTAGGTAGCAATCTGACAACTAAAGCTCATGTTCGAGTGTCTAGTCAAGTGGTTGCTGGAAATAATATCTCTAAACAATGGACAGGTTCACAATTACCAGCTGCCATTGTATCCAATACAGGTGGAGATGATTCAGCCAATACCTTGAACGACTTGACTGTATCAAGAACGCCATCAGATACTAAAAATAGATGGACAACTTGGAGAACAAATACTGATAATGACTGGGCTTCTATCTTATTTGGTAATTCAGGAGACTTGACGAAACGTTTTGTCAACAATTTGTCGGTTGATTTCTATACTGATGGAGCAATTGGTCTTCCAAAAGAATATGTAGTTGAATATTATGTAGGTAAAGAAATTCCTGATTTACCAAGTGATGTCAGTCATGCGCAACGAGCTAGCAATCATCCATTTAACAATCCAGACAATTGGAAAGCAGTTGAAAACTTACATGCTCCAAGTCAGCTATCTGCAACTCAAACAAATCACTTCACATTTGACAAGGTAGAAACCTATGCTGTTCGTATTCGTATGAAGAAGGCTGATGGAACTTCAGGTGTTGGTCTGACAGAGCTAACTGTCCTTGGAAACAAGGTAGTAAGCTCTACAAGTTCAGAGATTTCTATCAAGGTAGATGGCAAGGATCTTGAACACTTTAATCCATCTAAGACCGATTACTATATTCCTCAATCTAGCAAAGAAATCACTGCAACAGCTAGCAATAATGGTTTGGTAACAGTTGTTCCTGCAACCAGTCCAAAAGGTGCAACACGTCTCATCTTAAAAGCAGAAGATGGTACGGTATTGAAAGAATATAGAATCTTCCGCAATGATGAGAGAGAAACTAGTCAACCTCTTGCTGCAGAAAATAGTGCTAAAATCTTGAATGTTGGAGATGCTCTTCAACTTCCTTCAGAAGTCACTGTTTATTACCCAACTTCAACTACTTGGACTACAGATAAACTGGCAGTGAAATGGGATGCTATTCCTGAACATGCAACAGAGCATGAGGGAACATTTGAAATTACCGGTCATGTCATTGGTACAAATCTAACGACTAAAATGCAGGTGACAGTTGTTTCTAAAGGAAATCAAGTCATTTCAGAAAATCCAAGCAACAATGAAACGGATTCTAAAGCCTTTGCTTCGACAACGAACGATACACAAGCAGCTTCACATGATCGAATTTTCTATATCAATGATGGAAAATACAATGAAGATGGACGTTGGACAAACTGGTCTCGTACTCCGAAAAATGAAGAAACTTCTGTCGGACTACTCTTTAAGAAGGACGGTAAAATTGCCACCCAATCTATTGGAAAAGTAGCTATTCAGTTCTTTAAAGATAGTGGAACAGATGCCCCAGAGAAAATGGTTCTAGAAAGATATATTGGCCCTGCCTTTACAGAACCAAGTACGATTTCTCGTTATGAAGAAAATGCTGACCATCCATTCAACAAGGCAGAAAATTGGGCACCTATTCCTTACAAAGCTTCTGGAGAATTAGTAGCTGGTAAACCAATCGAGTTTAATTTTGATCCGGTTCAAACGACAGCAATTCGTGCTCGCATGACTCGTAAGGCTACTACCAATGGTCTTGCACTTGTAGAATTTACAGCCTACTCTGCAGGCAAGGGAGCAGAAGTGGAAACACCATCAGCGACTATTTCGATCGACGGAAAAGCATTGGAAAACTTTGATCCAAATGTGACAGATTACACTCTAACAACAATGGGTTCAAAACCAAAAGTCACTGCAACAACTAGTGGACATGGAGTAGTTACAGTTGTGGATTCTGGAAATGCCAATCTTCCAACACTGGTTCGTCTTGTTTCCAAAGATGGAAATCTGGTGAAAGAATATCGTTTACACTTTAAGTCTACCTTCCAAACAACACCAACAGAAGGCGTTAAGAACTTAGTAGTAGAAACTCCAAGTTTGGAAATTGAAAAGACTCCGCTTCCGTTTAAAGAAGTTATTCGTGAAAA
Source organism: Streptococcus sp. GMD6S (assembly GCF_000297015.1). Next base: position 12,043 of record NZ_AJRH01000024.1, read on the forward strand.
CCCTGAACTTGCTCAAGGTCAACGTCGTATCGTTTCTGAAGGACAAGATGGAGAAAAAGTTGACTATATTCAAGTTTTGGGTACTACTAGAAGTCTTGTTCATTCTGAAGAAAGAAAGGCTCAGGATCGCATTGTTGAAGTAGGAGTGAAAGCATCTATTTCAAGTAGTAAAGGCGAGGAGCCTGCTCCAGTCAATGAAGTTCCAGAATTCAAAGGAGGTGCTAACTTTGTAGAAGCAGCAGTAAATGAAGTTCCAGAATACACAGGAATTCTAGCCACAGTAGGAGATCAAGCAGTACCAAGTGTTGAGAAACCTGAATTTAAGGGTGGCGTTAATGCTGTAATGGCTCTAGAACATAAACTTCCAGAGTACCGTGGTATTCTAGCTACAGTAGGTAATCAACCAGCACCGACAGTAGAAAAACCAGAGTTTAAACTAAGTTCGTTAGAAAAAGTTCAGACTCCAGAAACACCAGTTCAAGTTGCTAAGGAAGACAAGAGATTGCCAGAAACTGGTGAAAAACAGTCAGAAACAGCTGTTTTCTTGGCAGGTGTTACCTTGGCCTTGTCAGCAGCTTTATTAACTGCAAAACTCAAAGAAGATTAGTCTCAGCGTCTAATGACATCCTATTTGTAGATATTAGTCGATGATTAAAAATTGGTTTCTTTTTCAACTATTGTAAGTTGATGGCATCTAAAAACTGGAGAAGACAATCATGGTCTTCTCCAGTTTTATATAGGTGTAAGCAAGAGAGGTGAATTGTACCCCAAAAGTTAGACAGAAAAATAGTAATCCAAATTGCAAGGTGTGTACCTTTTTGTTGTATAATGGAGTGAGGTGATTAGATGATTTTAAAAATTTATAATGGGGAATATAGTTTACAATGGGATGGAATATACTACTTAGCACTAATTGATTATCCAAATATTCAAGAGTGGGAATTAGAAAAAATTGCTAAATTTATAGCTTACGAAAAACTTCATAAACGTCAAACAAGTATTGAGTGTGCTGATTCTTGTTTAAAAGAAGAAATTTTAGATTACATCTGTCAGCATCTCTTTCTTCCACCATTTATCCCTACAGATAAAAGAGTAGCTTCGACTTATGATCTACATAAGAAGTTAGTGACTTCAGACTACTGTAGTCATACTACGACTATAGATGCAGCGATTTCTATTTTTAAAACAGGCCAGCTCTTATCTGCTGTAAAAGCTTTTGGGAAAGGTGCTGAGGAGTTGGTTTTGGATAGTCGAAATGCTGCATCTGATCCGAAAGATTATTTTGACTATGTCATGTTAGGATGGTCAAATACAAGTTCTGGTTATCGATTGGCGATGGAGCGTTTATTAGATCGAGCTCCTTCAGAGGAAGAATTACAAGACAAGTTTATTCCTGGAGTAAGTTTTCATTTTATCTATACAGATTTGATTAAAGTTCCTGGTTATATTTTTGATGGTTACCATGTTGCAAAAATTAAGGACATGCTTAATTTATTAAGTGAGTTGTATATTTGCATTATTCCAACTCATAATAAGTGCCAATTTGAAAATATTATTCCAACTAAAATACAAGATAGGGTGCATTATCTTGACTATGCTGGAGAAGACTTAGAAGAGTGGACTAAGAAAGTCTATCAAGTTGTTTTAAAACAATCAGATAAAGGATAGTTGAGGAAAAATCGATGAAAGTGATTGATCAAGCTTTACTAGAAAAAGTCATTATTGAACGTTCTCGTCACAGTCATAAAGGAGATTACGGGCGCCTGCTCTTGCTGGGAGGGACCTATCCTTATGGGGGAGCTATCATCATGTCAGCTATTGCATCTGTCAAAAGTGGGGCAGGTTTGGTGACTGTTGGTACGGATAAGGAGAACATTCCGGCTCTGCACAGTCTTTTACCTGAGGCCATGGCATTTTCTCTTCAAGACCAGCAATTGTTAAAAGAGCAGTTGGAAAAGGCAGAAGTTGTCTTGTTAGGTCCGGGTTTGCGAGAGGATGCATTTGGAGAAGAACTTGTAAAACGGGTCTGTGACAGCCTTAGAAAAGACCAGATTTTGATTGTAGACGGCGGTGCTTTGGGCATCTTAGCAAAAGCTCATTTGACATTCCCATCTAGTCAGCTCATCCTAACCCCCCACCAAAAGGAATGGGAAAGACTGTCTGGTATAGTTCTTGACCATCAAAATACAGAGGCGACTGCTAGGGCTCTTTCTGCTTTTCCTCAAAGGACGATTCTAGTCGAGAAGGGTTCAGCGACTCGTATCTGGAAAGCTGGTCAGTCTGAATATTATCAGTTACAGGTTGGAGGTCCCTATCAAGCAACTGGTGGGATGGGAGATACTCTGGCTGGGATGATTGCAGGTTTTGCAGGTCAGTTTCACCAAGTCAGTCTCTATGAGAGAGTGGTGGCAGCAACTCACCTTCATTCAGCTATTGCGCAAGAACTAGCTCAAGAAAACTACCTTGTCTTGCCTACCGAAATTAGTAAAGCTCTTCCGAAAACAATGAAAAAAATATCTCAAAAAGGCAGCTAATACCTTGGTTGCCTTTTTATGTTGATGTAGCTTTGTTGATAAGGTTTTCAAATACCTCAGAACTAGCGACCAACTGCTGAACTTGCGTGAAATTCTCACTTTTAAGGTCTTGATTTTTACTCAAACTCGCAAGGAAAGCGAGATTGTTATCAAAGTTGAGGGGTGTCAAATCATGCTTTTTTTGATATAATTTTTAATGATGAATGCGAGAAATGATCGGTATGTGGTCGTTGATTTAGAGGCGACCAGCACCGGAAGCAAGGCAAAAATTATTCAAGTAGGCATTGTGGTGATTGAGAATGGTGAAATCATTGATCAGTATGCGACCGATGTCAATCCCCATGAACCCTTGGATTCTCATATCAAAGAATTAACGGGTCTGACCGATCAGCGTTTGGCTGCGGCACCAGAGTTTTCTCAGGTGGCCGGAAAAATTTTTGAATTGGTTAAGGACGGTATTTTTGTTGCGCACAATGTACAGTTTGATGCCAACCTTCTTGCAGAATTTCTCTTTTTTGAAGGATATGAATTGCGTACACCGCGGGTGGATACAGTTGAGCTTGCCCAAGTTCTATATCCTCAGTTTGAAAAGTATAACTTAGGTATCCTTTGTCAAGAGTTGGGCATTGAGCTGGAACATGCCCATACTGCCCTGTCAGATGCTCAGGCAACAGCTGAACTCTTGCTCTACATGCGTCAAAAACTATTTGAGTTACCAAAAGGGCTCTTAGAAAGCTTGCTAAAACTTGCAGACAACCTTCTCTATGAAAGTTATCTGGTGATTGAGGAGGTCTATCAGCAACAATCTCTCTTATCTTCGCCCGACTTGATGGAACTTCATGGGCTTTTCCTCAGAAAGGAAAGCAAAGCCTTAGTCCCACAAAAGTTATCCAAAGACTTTGCTAAAAACATTTCTTTATTGGGGCTGGAGGAACGTCCACAGCAGCTGGATTTTGCGGAGAAGGTTGAGCAATTATTGGAAGAACACCAAACTTCCTTTATCCAAGCCCAAACGGGACTGGGCAAGACTTATGGTTATCTCCTTCCAGCTTTGAACTCGGAGAGTGAAGCTGGAATCCTAGTGAGCGTTCCGACCAAAATTCTTCAAAATCAAATCATGCAAGAAGAAGGTCAGCGCTTAAAAGAGGTCTTCCATCTGGAAATTCATAGTCTCAAGGGGCCTCAAAATTATTTAAAACTGGATGCCTTTCACCGAGTTCTCCATCGACTGGAGTCCAATCGCCTTTTCACACGCTTTAAAATGCAGTTGCTTATCTGGCTAACAGAGACAGAGACAGGTGACTTGGACGAAATAGGGCAACTTTATCGCTATCAGCATTTTCTGCCAGAACTAGTCCACGATGGCAAGCTTTCAAAGAAAAGTTTATTTGCCACAGAGGATTTTTGGAAACGAGGGCAGGAAAAGGCAAAAACCAGTCGTGTTCTTCTGACCAATCATGCTTATCTGGTCACTCGTTTGGAAGACAATCCAGAGTTTGTCGATAACCGTTTAGTAATCTTGGATGAGGCTCAAAAAATGCTGCTAGCTCTCGAAAATCTAGCCCAGCAGGCTTATCGTCTTGAGGATCTTGTAACCCAGCTTGATAAGTCCTTGGAGACAGAGGAAGATTTGGTTCAGAAACGCTTGCTTGAGAGTATCGGCTTTGAATGTCGTTACTTGATGGAGCACTACCAGTCAGGCCTTAAGAATGGAAAGTGGTTGGATTCTCTTGAAGAGTTGCGCCAGCATTTTTCGGAGCTAGCTCTCCCAGAGTATAGAGAGATTGCAAACTTTTTCACCTCGGACCGTGAATTTTGGCTTGCTACAGCAGAGAAATCGAGCAAGGATGTCTTGATTTGTTCAAGTAAAAAAGGCCGCTTTATACTAGCAGACTTATTGCCAGAAGATTGTAGGCTCCTAGGAGTATCGGCCACTCTTGAAATCAGCAATCGGGTTTCCCTAGCAGATTTATTGGGATTTCCGGATGCTCCGCTTGTTAGGCTTGATGTAGCAAAACAGGAGCAACAAGAAGTCTTTCTAGTCGATGATTTTCCTCTTGTGACAGAAGTTTCACCTGTTGACTATGCTAGTGAAGTGGCTTCTGTCATTCGAAGCTTACAAGCCTTTCAAGAACCCATACTGGTCTTGTTTACTTCAAAAGAAATGCTGCTGGCAGTTTCGGACCTGCTCGACCAACCGCATCTAGCTCAGTATAAAAATGGGGAACCAAGTCAACTGAAAAAACGTTTTGAAAAAGGTGAACGCAAGATCTTGCTTGGAACAGGTAGTTTCTGGGAAGGGGTTGATTTTTCAACCCATCCTTGCGTGATCCAAGTGATTCCGAGATTGCCTTTCCAAAATCCCCAAGAGCCTTTAACAAAAAAATTAAACCAGGAACTGCGTCAAGAAGGGAAAAATCCTTTCTATGATTATCAGTTACCGATGGCGATCATTCGGCTAAAACAAGCCCTTGGTCGTACTGTTAGACGGCCCAACCAAGGTTCGGTTGCTCTAATCTTAGACAGTCGTGTTGTCAGCAAGCGTTACGGCAAACAAATCGCCCAGACCTTGTCAAAAGAAAGGGCTGTTCAGGTTCTTTCTAGAGAACAGCTAGAGCCTGCTGTAGCTGATTTTCTCCAATCCCGTCGCAATAGAATGAAAGAAAAATCCCAGAAAGAGAAAAGGTAAAAAATATGAAACGATCCTTCGACTCTCGAGTCGATTATAGCCTCCTCCTACCAGTGTTTTGTTTACTGGTGATTGGAGTAGTGGCCATTTATATAGCAGTTAGTCATGACTATCCAAATAATGTATTACCAATTCTAGGTCAGCAAATCGCTTGGATTTCCTTGGGGCTTGTCATTGGATTTGTGGTCATGTTCTTTAATACCGAGTTTTTATGGAAGGTGACTCCCTATCTTTATGGTCTAGGGTTGGCTTTGATGGTCCTACCTCTTGTTTTCTTCAATCCAAATCTTGTAGCGTCAACAGGTGCCAAGAACTGGGTATCGATTGGTGGAACGACACTTTTCCAGCCATCGGAATTCATGAAGATTTCCTATATCTTGATGTTGGCTCGAGCCATTGTAAGATTCACTCAAAAACACAAGGAATGGCGACGGACTATTCCCTTGGATTTCCTATTGATTGGTTGGATGATCGCCTTTACCATACCAGTCTTGCTCCTCTTAGCCCTACAAAGTGATCTGGGGACTGCCTTGGTCTTTGTAGCTATTTTTTCCGGTATGGTTCTCCTTTCAGGTGTTTCGTGGAAGATTATCATTCCGGTCTTTGTGACAGGAGTGACTGCAGTTGCAGGCTTCATGGCCATCTTTATAAGCAAGGATGGACGTGCCTTCTTGCATCAGATTGGGATGCCAACTTACCAGATCAACCGCATCTTGGCTTGGCTCAATCCCTTTGACTTTGCGCAAACAACGACTTACCAACAGGCGCAGGGACAAATTGCGATTGGAAGTGGTGGCTTGTTTGGACAAGGTTTCAATGTGTCCAATCTCCTCATTCCAGTACGTGAAAGTGATATGATTTTTACCGTAATTGCTGAAGACTTTGGCTTCATTGGTTCGGTCTTTGTCGTTGCTTTATACTTGCTTCTTATTTACCGGATGTTGAAGATTACGCTCAGGTCAAACAACCAGTTCTACACCTATATCTCGACTGGATTTATCATGATGTTGCTCTTCCATATCTTTGAAAATATCGGTGCCGTGACAGGCTTACTTCCTTTGACAGGGATTCCTCTGCCTTTCATCTCTCAAGGGGGCTCCGCAATTATTAGCAACCTCATTGGTGTCGGTCTCCTCTTGTCTATGAGTTACCAGACCAATCTAGCGGAGGAGAAAAGTGGAAAAGTTCCATTCAAACGAAAGAAAGTCGTCCTAAAACAAATCAAATAAGGAGGTCACTATGGCAAAAGTTGCAGTTATTTTAGCCCAGGGTTTTGAAGAAATTGAAGCCTTGACAGTAGTTGATGTCTTGCGTCGAGCAAACATTTCATGTGATATGGTAGGATTTGAAGAGCAGGTGACAGGATCGCATGGCATTCAGGTGAAAGCTGATCGTGTTTTTGATGGCGATTTGTCCGACTATGACTTGGTCGTTCTTCCGGGTGGTATGCCAGGCTCAGCTCACCTACGAGATAATCAAGCGCTCATTTCACAGATTAAAGCCTTTAACCAAGCAGGAAAGAAAATTGCTGCCATCTGTGCAGCCCCAATCGCTCTTCATCAAGCAGGTGTCCTGAAAGACAAGCACTTTACTTGTTATGACGGAGTTCAGGAGCAAATTACTGACGGAATTTATCAAAAGCAAACAGTAGTTGTGGATGGCAATCTAACAACTAGCCGAGGACCGTCAACCGCACTTGCCTTTGCCTATGAATTGGTAGAGCAATTAGGAGGAGATGCTGAAAGTTTACGAGACGGCATGCTCTATCGAGATGTCTTTGGAAATCAACAGTAAGACGAGAGTTCGGCTCTCGTTTTTTAATTTACTCCATGTCTAAAAAATGTTTCATATGATTGTCTTGCGATTTTATATCAAACTTTTATAAATCAATCAAGATTCGTTTAACATAAGAAGGAATCTATCTCTAGAAATGTTAGTGTTTTCAAGTTGTTAGATAGAATAGTTCAGATTTCTACTGAAATCAATAGATTCATGAAAAGATATAATATTCAATAAATGCTATATTAAACGGTCTTATCATGCGAATTAATCTGCTTGTATTAATTTGAAATATAAAGTACTTTCTCTGTAATATAATTGAAACATGTTACTAGTATATTAAAATTAGTAAGAATTTTTTGCATATACGAAACTGGGGGAGTGATATGTTGGAAACTTTTGGAAAAATATTCAAAGTCATTAGAGAATCAAAAAAAATGTCCCTGAAAGAGGTAGCTGCTGGTGATATTTCCGTGGCTCAGCTATCCCGTTTTGAACGGGGAGTCAATGGGATCACACTTGATTCTTTTTATTGCTGTTTAAAAAATATGGCCGTTTCCCTAGAGGAGTTTCAGTATGTTTACCATAATTACATTGATTCAGATGATGTGCTGTTCTCAAAAAAAGTAGCTGATGCATATCAGGAAAACAATGTTGTCAAGCTCCAAAATATTTTGTCAAGCTCAGAAGCTTTGACCGAACAGTTTCCTGAGAAGAAAAACTATAAACTCAATACAATCATTGTCAGGGCCCTCTTGTCCTCCTGTTGCTCAGATTTTCAGATTAGCAAGAAGGATATTGAATTCCTGACGGATCATCTCTTTTCTGTTGAGGAGTGGGGACGTTATGAACTCTGGCTTTTTACAAACAGTGTTGATTTGATGACCTTGGAAACGCTGGAAACCTTCGCTAGTGAGATGATCAATCGTACCCAGTTTTATAATAACCTACCTGAAAATCGCCGCCGTATTATCAAGATGCTACTTAATGTCATTAGCGTCTGTATCGAAGGAAACCATCTGCTAGTTGCTATGAGGTTTCTCAATTATCTCGACCACTCTAAAATTCCTGAAACAGATCTATATGATCGAACGCTGATTAAGTATCATAGGGCTCTCTACTCCTACAAGGTTGGGAATACCAATGCTCTCAGTGACATCGAGCAATGCCTATCTTTTTTTGAATTTTTAGATTCCTTTGGTGTTGCTCAAAAGCTTAAAGAACAGTTTGAAAGAATTTGCCTTTCATAGTTGTAGATGTGCAACAAAAAATGATCATTTTGAAAAATATACTAGAATAAGAGCGTAACTTTATACTAAATTCAGAAGGAGGCTTTATGATGGAGAAAAAGATTCATTATAAGATGCATAAAGTTAAGAAAAACTGGGTAGCCATTGCTTTGACTACCTTGGCCCTTATTGTAGCACCAAAGGTACTTGGTCTAGAATCAGGCGTTGTCCATGCGGATGATGTAAAGCAGGTTGTAGTTCAAGAACCTGCTACAGCTCAGACTAGTGGTCCGGGTCAGCAAACTCCAGCCCAAGCTAAAATAGCATCTGAGCAAGAAGCAGAAAAAGTAACCCCTGCAGACAAGGTGACAGACGATGTTGCTGCTAGTGAAAAGCCTGCTAAACCAGCAGAAAATACAGAAGCAACAGTTCAAACCAATGCTCAAGAGCCTGCTAAACCAGCAGATACGAAAGAAGCATCTACAGAAAAGGCTGCTGTTGCTGAAGAAGTTAAAGCTGCTAATGCAATCACAGAAACTCCTAAAACTGAAGTAGCAGACCAGAATAAACAAGCAAGGCCAACAACTGCCCAAGACCAAGAAGGCGACAAGCGAGAAAAAACGGCTGTTGAAGACAAGATTGTTGCAAATCCAAAGGTTGCAAAGAAAGATCGCTTGCCCGAACCTGCTCAAAAACAGGGAGCAATAGCTGAAAGAATGGTGGCAGATCAGGCTCAACCTGCACCTGTAAATGCTGACCATGATGATGATGTCCTATCTCATATTAAGACCATTGATGGTAAAAATTACTATGTTCAGGACGATGGTACAGTTAAAAAGAACTTTGCAGTTGAACTTAATGGTAGAATACTTTATTTTGATGCAGAAACTGGTGCCTTAGTTGATTCAAATGAATATCAGTTCCAACAAGGAACCAGCAGTCTCAATAATGAATTCTCCCAAAAGAATGCTTTCTATGGTACGACTGACAAGGATATTGAAACTGTAGACGGTTATTTGACAGCAGATAGCTGGTATCGTCCAAAGTTCATCTTAAAAGATGGAAAAACATGGACGGCTTCGACAGAAACAGACTTACGTCCTCTTTTGATGGCTTGGTGGCCTGATAAACGTACTCAGATTAATTACCTCAACTATATGAACCAGCAAGGTCTGGGAGCAGGTGCTTTTGAAAACAAAGTTGAACAAGCTCTCCTGACAGGAGCTTCTCAGCAGGTTCAGCGCAAAATTGAGGAAAAAATTGGTAAAGAAGGCGATACCAAATGGTTGAGAACGCTGATGGGTGCCTTTGTCAAAACCCAGCCAAACTGGAATATCAAGTCAGAGTCTGAAACAACTGGTACTAAAAAGGACCACTTGCAGGGTGGAGCTTTGCTTTATACTAATAATGAGAAGAGCTCTCATGCTGACTCTAAGTTCCGTCTGCTTAACCGTACCCCTACTAGTCAAACAGGTACACCTAAGTACTTCATTGACAAGTCAAACGGTGGTTATGAGTTCTTGCTCTCTAACGACTTTGACAATTCTAATCCAGCTGTTCAGGCCGAACAACTCAACTGGTTGCATTTTATGATGAACTTTGGAAGCATCGTAGCCAATGATCCGACTGCTAATTTTGATGGAGTTCGTGTCGATGCGGTGGACAATGTCAACGCAGACTTGCTCCAAATCGCATCTGACTACTTCAAGTCTCGCTACAAGGTTGGAGAAAGTGAAGAAGAAGCTATTAAGCATTTGTCTATCTTGGAAGCTTGGTCTGATAACGATCCTGACTACAACAAAGATACTAAGGGTGCTCAACTAGCAATTGACAACAAGCTACGCTTGTCCTTGCTTTATTCATTCATGCGTAATCTATCTATCCGTAGCGGAGTAGAGCCAACGATTACAAATAGTCTAAATGACCGTTCTTCTGAAAAGAAAAATGGCGAACGGATGGCTAACTATATCTTTGTTCGGGCTCATGACAGTGAAGTACAAACCGTTATTGCCGACATCATCCGAGAAAATATTAATCCAAACACGGATGGTTTGACCTTTACTATGGATGAACTCAAGCAAGCCTTCAAGATCTACAACGAAGATATGCGCAAGGCAGACAAGAAGTATACGCAGTTCAACATCCCAACTGCTCATGCTCTCATGCTCTCCAATAAAGACTCTATCACTCGGGTCTACTATGGTGACCTCTATACCGATGATGGTCAATACATGGAGAAAAAATCTCCTTACCACGATGCTATCGATGCCTTGTTGCGTGCTCGTATTAAGTATGTAGCAGGTGGACAAGACATGAAAGTCACATATATGGGTGTACCTCGTGAGGCTGATAAATGGTCTTACAATGGTATTTTGACTTCTGTTCGCTACGGTACTGGTGCCAATGAAGCAACAGATGAAGGAACAGCAGAAACCCGTACTCAAGGGATGGCAGTTATTGCTTCAAACAACCCTAACCTCAAGTTAAATGTATGGGATAAACTGCAAGTCAATATGGGAGCAGCCCACAAGAATCAATACTATCGCCCTGTACTTTTGACGACTAAAGATGGTATTTCCCGTTATCTAACTGACGAAGAAGTGCCGCAATCGCTCTGGAAGAAGACAGATGCTAATGGTATTTTGACCTTTGATATGAATGATATCGCAGGCTACAGCAATGTACAGGTTTCTGGATATCTGGCTGTTTGGGTACCAGTTGGCGCTAAGGCAGATCAGGATGCTCGTACAACAGCAAGCAAGAAGAAAAATGCTAGTGGTCAAGTTTACGAATCTAGCGCAGCTCTTGATTCTCAGTTGATTTACGAAGGATTTTCTAACTTCCAAGACTTTGCAACCCGCGATGACCAATATACCAATAAAGTCATTGCTAAAAATGTCAACCTCTTCAAGGAATGGGGAGTAACTTCATTTGAGCTACCACCTCAGTATGTATCTAGCCAAGACGGTACTTTCTTAGATTCTATCATTCAGAATGGTTATGCCTTTGAAGACCGCTACGATATGGCGATGAGCAAGAACAATAAATATGGTTCTTTAAAAGATTTGCTCAATGCTCTTCGTGCGCTTCACAGTGTCAATATCCAAGCCATCGCGGACTGGGTACCAGACCAAATCTATAACCTACCAGGTAAGGAAGTGGTAACAGCAACACGTGTCAATAACTACGGAACCTACCGTGAAGGCGCAGAAATCAAGGAAAAACTCTATGTAGCTAATAGTAAGACCAATGGGACTGATTTCCAAGGTAAGTACGGTGGAGCCTTCTTGGATGAGCTTAAAGCTAAATATCCAGAAATCTTTGAACGAGTACAGATTTCCAATGGTCAAAAAATGACAACAGATGAGAAGATTACCAAGTGGTCGGCTAAGTACTTCAATGGTACCAATATCTTAGGTCGTGGGGCTTACTATGTTCTTAAAGACTGGGCTAGCAACGACTATCTCACTAACAAAAATGGCGAGATAGTATTGCCTAAGCAATTAGTTAATAAGAATGCTTACACAGGATTTGTTAGTGATGCCAATGGTACTAAGTTCTATTCAACTAGTGGTTATCAAGCTAAAAATTCCTTTATCCAAGATGAAAATGGAAATTGGTATTACTTCGATAAACGAGGCTATCTTGTAACAGGTGCTCATGAAATTGATGGCAAGCACGTTTATTTCTTGAAGAATGGTATTCAACTTCGTGATTCTATCCGTGAAGATGAAAATGGTAATCAGTACTACTATGATCAAACTAGTGCCCAAGTTCTCAACCGTTACTACACTACTGATGGTCAAAACTGGCGTTACTTTGATGCCAAGGGCGTTATGGCTCGAGGTCTTGTCAAGATAGGAGATGGACAGCAATTCTTTGATGAAAACGGCTATCAGGTTAAGGGCAAGATTGTGAGTGCTAAAGATGGCAAACTTCGTTACTTTGACAAGGATTCAGGAAATGCTGTTATCAATCGTTTTGCTCAAGGTGATAACCCAAGTGATTGGTACTATTTCGGAGCAGATGGAGTTGCAGTGACAGGTCTTCAAAAGATTGGTCAACAAACACTTTACTTTGACCAAGATGGCAAGCAAGTCAAGGGTAAAATCGTGACACTTTCAGATAAGAGTATCCGTTACTTTGATGCCAACTCAGGAGAAATGGCGGTCGGCAAGTTTGCTGAAGGTGCCAAGAACGAATGGTATTACTTTGACAAAACTGGTAAAGCAGTGACAGGTCTTCAAAAGATTGGCAAACAAACACTTTACTTTGACCAAGATGGTAAGCAAGTCAAGGGTAAAGTAGTAACTTTGGCTGATAAATCCATCCGTTACTTTGATGCCGACTCAGGAGAAATGGCAGTCGGCAAGTTTGCAGAAGGTGCCAAGAACGAATGGTATTACTTTGACCAAACTGGTAAAGCAGTGACAGGCCTTCAAAAGATTGACAAACAAACACTTTACTTCGACCAAGATGGCAAGCAAGTCAAGGGCAAAATCGTGACACTTTCAGATAAGAGTATCCGTTACTTTGATGCTAACTCAGGAGAGATGGCAACCAACAAGTTTGTCGAAGGTTCCCAGAATGAGTGGTACTATTTTGATCAAGATGGAAAAGCAGTGACAGGCTTGCAGCAGGTTGGTCAACAGACTCTCTATTTCACGCAAGACGGCAAGCAAGTCAAAGGAAAAGTTGTTGATGTGAATGGGGTTAGTCGATATTTCGATGCCAATTCAGGGGATATGGCTCGAAGCAAATGGATTCAACTTGAAGATGGAAGTTGGATGTATTTTGACCGCGATGGTAGAGGTCAAAACTTCGGAAGAAACTAATCGAATTTAGCTCAATAAAAATCAAACTTTATCTGATGATATACAAAAACGATAACACCTTAAAAGGACGTTATCGTTTTTTGCCTGTTTGGAGAATAAATTACAATTGAAAAGAAAGAAGGAATCATTGGGAACTGTAATGAATTAACAAGGGACTCCATATTGGAATAATCTTTTTCTGCACTCTATTGTGGTATTCAAAGCAATGAGTATTCTATTTTTAAAGTTTGAAAATCCAAAAGCGTTTCGTTTGTGAACAATGACGCGGTTGTTAGTAGTTTCTATTCTTTAATTTGTACATTTGAGATAAGAAAGATTTTGCTTGATTATTTATAGAGGAGCTATTCTTCACAAAAAGGCTCCATAGATGCAATAGTGTTTTACTCTCTATATAAATTATAGAGCCGAAAAATCTAGGAAATCATCGCTTTTTTCATAAAAAAATGGTATAATGAAGGGTATGAAATATCACGACTATATATGGGATTTAGGTGGTACCCTATTGGATAATTATGAGACTTCTACTGCAGCCTTTGTAGAAACCTTAGCCCAATACGGAATAGAGCAAGAACACGACCGAGTCTACGAAGCTTTGAAGGTTTCGACAGCTTTTGCCATCGAGAAGTTTGCACCAAATATCGAGGGTTTTTTAGAGAACTACAAAGAAAATGAAGCGCGTGAGCTAGAACATCCAGTTTTGTTTGAGGGAATTCCAGAATTACTCAAAGACATTTCGGACAAGGGTGGCCGCCATTTCTTGGTTTCTCATCGAAATGACCAAGTACTAGAACTTCTTGCTAAGACCCAGATAGCGAACTACTTCACCGAGGTGGTGACTGCCAGTTCTGGCTTTAAACGGAAACCAGATCCTGAGTCCATGATTTATTTACGTGATAAATATCATATTACATCTGGTTTGGTCATTGGTGACAGAAATATTGATGTAGAAGCAGGTAAAGCTGCTGGCTTAGATGCCTATCTTTTTAATAACGTTGCGACATTGAGACAAGCAATAGACATGTAAGAAAAGGGAAAAAATGACAGAAGAAATCAAAAATCAACAGGCACAAGATTATGATGCCAGTCAAATTCAAGTTTTGGAGGGACTTGAAGCTGTTCGTATGCGTCCAGGTATGTATATTGGATCGACTTCAAAAGAAGGTCTTCACCATCTAGTATGGGAAATCGTTGATAACTCAATTGACGAAGCCCTAGCTGGATTTGCCAGTCACATCCAAGTCTTTATAGAGCCAGATAACTCCATCACCGTAGTGGATGATGGGCGTGGAATTCCTGTTGATATTCAGGAAAAGACAGGACGTCCCGCTGTTGAGACCGTCTTTACAGTTCTTCACGCTGGAGGAAAATTCGGCGGTGGCGGATACAAGGTTTCAGGTGGATTACACGGTGTAGGTTCATCAGTAGTAAACGCTCTTTCAACTCAACTAGATGTTCATGTCCATAAAAACGGTAAGATTCATTACCAAGAATACCGTCGTGGTCATGTTGTTGCTGATCTTGAGGTGGTTGGAGATACGGATAAAACGGGAACAACAGTTCACTTCACACCAGATCCAGAGATTTTTACAGAAACAACAACTTTTGACTTTGAAAAATTAAACAAACGTATTCAAGAACTAGCCTTTTTGAACCGAGGCCTTCGAATCTCCATCACAGATAAGCGTGATGGTCTCGAACAGACTAAACATTACCACTATGAGGGTGGGATTGCTAGCTACGTTGAATATATCAACGAGAACAAGGATGTGATCTTTGATACACCTATCTACACAGACGGTGAGATGGATGATATCACAGTTGAAGTAGCCATGCAGTACACAACTGGTTACCACGAAAACGTCATGAGTTTCGCCAATAACATTCACACCCATGAAGGTGGTACGCATGAGCAAGGTTTCCGTACAGCGCTGACACGTGTTATCAATGATTATGCTCGTAAGAATAAACTACTAAAAGACAATGAAGATAACCTAACAGGGGAAGATGTTCGTGAAGGTTTGACTGCAGTTATCTCTGTTAAGCATCCAAACCCGCAGTTTGAAGGACAAACCAAGACCAAACTGGGGAATAGTGAAGTAGTTAAGATTACCAACCGCCTCTTCAGCGATGCCTTCTCTGATTTCCTCATGGAAAATCCACAGATTGCCAAGCGTATCGTGGAAAAAGGGATTTTGGCTGCCAAGGCTCGTGTAGCTGCAAAGCGTGCGCGTGAAGTCACTCGCAAGAAATCTGGCTTGGAAATTTCCAATCTTCCAGGAAAACTAGCAGACTGTTCTTCTAACAACCCTGCTGAAACCGAACTCTTCATCGTCGAAGGAGACTCAGCTGGTGGATCAGCCAAATCTGGTCGTAATCGTGAATTCCAAGCTATCTTGCCAATTCGTGGTAAGATCTTGAACGTTGAAAAAGCTAGCATGGATAAAATCCTTGCCAACGAAGAAATTCGAAGCCTTTTCACAGCCATGGGAACAGGATTTGGTGCAGAATTTGATGTCACTAAGGCTCGTTACCAAAAACTCGTTTTGATGACCGATGCCGATGTTGATGGAGCCCACATTCGAACTCTCTTGCTAACCTTGATTTATCGCTATATGAAACCAATCTTAGAGGCTGGTTATGTTTACATTGCCCAACCACCGATTTATGGGGTTAAAGTTGGAAGTGAGATCAAAGAATACATTCAACCTGGTGCAGATCAAGAAATTAAACTCCAAGAAGCCTTAGCACGTCACAGTGAAGGGCGTTCAAAACCAACGATCCAACGTTATAAAGGTTTGGGAGAAATGGATGACCACCAATTGTGGGAAACAACCATGGATCCTGAACATCGCTTGATGGCGCGTGTTTCGGTAGATGATGCTGCCGAAGCAGATAAAATCTTTGATATGTTGATGGGAGATCGAGTAGAACCTCGTCGCGAATTTATCGAAGAAAACGCTGTTTACAGTACACTTGACGTCTAAAAAATGTGGGAAATAGTTCCCTTGGTTTAAAAAATATGATATAATCATTACGATTGTTTCTAGTATAAAAGGAGTTTGATATGTCTAATGGACAACTAATTTATCTAATGGTTGCAATTGCAGTCATTCTGATCTTAGCTTATGTAACAGCTATCTTTTTACGT
>NZ_AJRH01000025.1:0-26515 GCF_000297015.1 Streptococcus sp. GMD6S
CGTACAATCGTCACCCGTCAGTACATGGTAGATGGAAAAGTAGAGAGAAGCCAGGAAATCTCCAACGAAGTGACGACTCCAGCGGTCTCAGAGATCGTAACAGTTGGAACACGCCCTGTTAGCGAGAAACCAACAGACGCTCCTGTAAATGAAGTTCCAAGCTTAAACGTTGAAGAAAAGGACGTTACCACAACAGTGGCCGAACCCTATCCAACTAAGGAAGTGGAAAGTGCAGACCTGCCTTTGGGACAAAGGGAAGTTAGCCAAGCTGGTCAAGATGGCGTGCGTACGATTGTGACTCGTCAGTATTTAGTAGATGGAAAAGTCGAAAATACAGAGGAAATCTCTAACACTATCACAAAAGAAGCAGTTCCTCAGATTATCAAAGTCGGTACAAAACCAATTTCTACAAATGCGGATCACGCTCCTGTGGAACCAGAAAAAGGAACCCTCGACCTCGAACCCTTGCACCAATTAGTGGAAGAGGCCGATAGCATCCAGAAAACGCATCAGTATTTCAATGATACCACTGCAGATCAAGAGTCTTATAAACAGGCAGTCGCAAATGCCCAAGCTCTCTTTGAGGCATCTCATGCCAGTCAAGAACAGGTTGATTCTTTGAAAAAAGCCCTTGAAACTGCTAAGAATAATTTAGACGGCCAACCTGTTGATAAGAAAACTCTTGGAGTTGAATTTGACATGAAGGATGTGACTCAGTCTACAGTTGCTTACCAGTATGCTGATGAACAAACCAAACTCCGCTATCGCCGTGCTCTAGATCAGGCCAAGCTCGTTTTGGACAATCCTTTGGCCAATCAAGCCTTGGTCGATCAAGTTCGGACGGATCTCGAGGCAGCTCGTCAAGCTCTGGATGGTGTCAAGAGAAAACCAACCCTCTCTCTAGTCCGTGTCGAGAAGGAAGAAGACAAACGCCAAGTTTCTCTTAGCTATCATTTGACGGATGCTACAGCTAGCTATCAATCAGCCAAAGTGCAGCTATACAAGGGTCAAACGTTAATTAAGGAAGTCGACCTTGTGGACCTCGCTCAAAAATTGACACTTGATGACTTGGATTACTATACTCCTTATACCCTCAAAACCGTCATGAAATATGACCTGGGTCAAGGGGAACAAACTAGTATAGAGGATCAACGTCCAGTTCAGCTAGATTATAAGAAGGTTGAAATCAAAGACATCGACCGCATCGAACTGTACGGTAAAGATGGTAGTCGCTACCGACGTTACCTATCCCTGTCGGAAGTGCCGTCTGATTTGGGCAACTACTATGTCCGCATTCAGTCAGACAAGTTCAAGGATATGCTCTTACCTGTTACTAAGATTACAGATAAGGGCAATGCCTATTCCGTAACGGTATCAGCTAATCAGCTCGTCGAGGGAGAAGGGGATCATTATCGTCCAGATTACTCTTTTGAACTGCCGAAAACGCCTCTTAGTCAAGAAGGTGTCTATACGTCCTTCAAAGCGCTCGTAGAGGCCATGAAGTCAAACCCGACTGGAAACTTCACATTAGGAGCGGATGTTTCAGCAGATGAACTCCAGTTGGAACAGTCTGCGACAAGCTATGTACCAGAAGAATTTTCAGGTAGCCTAACTAGCCGAGTGGATGGCAAAGATTATACCATCTACAACTTGGCAAAACCACTCTTTGCAACCTTGAAAAATGCCACCATCCAGCAACTGACCTTGAAATCGGCTGCAGTTACAGGCAAGGATTCTATAGGGGCCTTGGCTAGCAACGCTCAGAACGCAACGATTACGGATGTTTCTGTAAGTGGTAGTCTATCTGGGAACAAGCATATCGGTGGACTCGTAGGAGTTGCCCAAAACACAAAACTAACCAATGTTGCCTTTAAAGGATCCATCACCAGCACCCAAGATGGAGGGCAGGAGTACAATATTGGTGGCCTGGTCGGTAATTTCCACGGCAACCAATCACTGGCGCAGAAGAGTCAGGCAGATGTATCTATCCAAGTAACGGGTAGAAACGGAGACCAGCGTGTTGGAGGCTTGATTGGTCGCTTGCAAAATGGAGCTAGATTAGAAACTTCTTATGTGAGTGGTTCTATCCAGAATGGAGGTCATTCTGGCCAAGTCGGTGGAGCAATCGGGTCTACTTGGAACAATGGACAGGTCCGAAATGTCTTGACCAGTGTCAAGGTTCAAAATGGTCATGCGATGACAGGAGATCCCTATCCTGAGGCTTCTGTTCGGGACTCTTATGTTCTTGAAGGGACTACAGCAAATCGAAAAGATGAGCGTTTTGTCCGTTCTATTTCAGAGGCCGATGCGCAAACCAAACGTCAGTCCTTTAGAATCACTTCGAACTTGACGGACCAAGAGCCATTGCAGCAAGCTTACCAGCATCAAACAGACTATAGTCGAGTGAGAGGAGCCCAGGAGTCCAGAAAGCAGGCCTACGAAAATGTAGAAAAACTATTACCATTCTACAACAAAGACTTCATCGTTCATATAGCCAACCAATTAGCTGAAGATGATAAACTCAACAAAGTAGCCCTGCTAGATGTGGTTCCGATGAAAGACGAGACGCTGATAACGGATGTCAACAGCCATAAGGGTGAAATCAATAGACTGATGTTGCATTATGCAGATAAGACGATCGCTTATCTTGATCTGACCTACAAGGGTGATTTTGCCAATGGCCAGATTGCAGAATATAGCATTGCTGATAAGAATTTACTCTATACGCCAGAAGTCTTCCTATCTGACTACCAGTCTATTAAAGAGAGTGTCTTGGATGAACTCAAATCTGTGACCTATGACTCGGCTGCAGTGCGTAAAGTATTAGGGATTGGTGAAACAGCTTCCTTAGATGATCTTTATCTGGAAAAAGCCTTTGAACAAATCAAAGCTGAACTAGGTCAGGAGCTCCTCAAGGTACTTTCAGTTGACAAGTCGATCAACACCCTAGGCCCTGCCGTAGCGGATGCGATTAGCCAAAAAATTCTGAAGAACAAAGAGGCCTTCATGCTTGGTCTGACCTATCTCAACCGATGGTACAATGTCAACTATGGAACTTTCAATACCAAAGATCTTAATGCCTATAAGTTTGATTTCTTTGGCAATCAAGCAGCTTCGACACTGGATACTATCATCGCTCTCGGGAACTCTGGAATGGGCAATCTTCGAGCCCAAAACAACTTCAATGCCTACCGACAATCTCTAGCCAAGGAAAAAGGCAAAGGAGACCTCTTTGCTTACTTAGAAAGTCTGCGTGAACTCTTCTTGCCACACAAAACCAACAGTGAATGGTTCAAGGAAAATACTAAGGCTTATATCGTAGAGGCTCGTTCAAGTCTGCCAGAAATTCAGGCTAAGCAAGACAATGCAGATCGTAAGAGTAAGTATACAATCAAGGTCTACGACAGACTGACTCAGGGAGATTGGGGCTTCAAGCAAATGGTCCTCCAACTTCTGACCTTACCTGAAAGAGATGTCTATATCATCAGCAATATGTCGACCATTGCCTTTGGTAGCTTTGGAGGCTACAGGAAAGAAGGTGGCAGAGTTCTCTCAGGTGAGGAACTCCATCGACACGTTGAAAAACTTGTGGATCAATCAGCTGAATGGCAACGAAACCACTATGACATGTGGTACAACATTCTAAGTCCAAACAGGAAAGACACTCTATTCAGACGGGTGATCGTTACAGACGGTTTCTTTCTTTATAATGATAAAGGCCAGCAATATTGGGCTCCGCGTAATGATAAGACCTCAGTTGCTATGTACAATTTCTTTGGCCCTGCTGGCAAATATCACGGAGACAATGGACTAGGAGCCTTTGCCAATGGTTATGAAGTCTTCTACGTCTATGACCAGATGCTGGGAGCTTCTGGAACCATGGTCTATACCCATGAAATGACCCACAACTCGGATGGTTCTATCTATTTTGAAGGACATGGTCGTCGTGAGGGTGAAGGACCTGAGAGTTTTGCTACAGGAATGTTAGAGTCTGTAACCAATGTTAGCGAAAAAGGTCTCGTGCTCAATAGCTTCTATCAGGGAGATAAAGATTCGACCACACGTTACCATACCTATGATCCTGTTGCCCGATTCTCCTCAGCAGATGCTCTTCGCGACTACATGCATGGAGTCTTTGATGTACTGAACCTTCTGGATTATGTAGAAGGGGATATTGTTACTGGAGTTCTAACTGATCAACAGAAAATGAAATGGTACCGTAAGGCTGAAAATTATAAATTTGAGAATACGTCTTATGGTAAACAAGCTCACGCTGATGATCGAATTGTCCCTATAACTGCCGAAGAAGCAGCCAAACTAAAATCTGTCGATGCTCTGGTTGACCATAATATCATTGGTCGTCGCGATGGTTGGGATACAGCTAGCTTTGGACGAAATGGCTACTATGTCATCAATATGTTTGCTTCCTTCTATGCAGCTCTGGACAATCCAACTGGTGCACCTGGTGGGCTTATGTTCCGCCGTAGAGCCTATGAATTGCTCGGAGACAAAGGTTACCAGCAAGGATTTGTCCCATATGTATCTGGTCAATACGCTGGCCAAGCCCTCAAAGAAGGAAACAAGACCTACTCAATCTGGAACAGAGGAGATGTCGGAGTAGTTGGAGATGATCTGATCCTTAAAAATCTCTACGGTAGTCAGTATGAATCATGGAAGGATTTGAAGAAAGCTATGCTAAATGAGCGATACAACAAGGCTCAAAACTTCCTTCGCCCCATCACTATCGAGTTTGAAGCAGGAAAATTAGATAGCAAACGACAAATTACGATTTCTTCTTATGAGGAATTACAAGATTATATGTACTTAGCAGTACTAGCGGATGCCTCAGCTAAGAACATTGATCGTGCCTTATCAGACAGTTCCAAGAGTAGCGTCGCCCAACTCAAGTATCGTATTTTCAACGCTTATCTACGTGCCACAGATGATTTCAGACAGTCTATCTTTGAAAGATAAGCTTTTTGCAAAGATAGATACGGAAAAAGAAGATCCAAGTGATCTTCTTTTTTTAGGTGAATGGCTTGCTCAGTGGAGAAGACGAATGAATTTACAAACAAATTGATACATGACAGAGTTCTTAGTCTAAATGTCTGGAGAGAAATTTGAAATCATTCACCATCTAGTATACTCATTTTGAAATTTCTTTTGTTTTTCATGAAAATGTGATAAAATGATAGTTGTAAAAATTTTTTAAGGAGATTCGGATGAAAACAAAAACACTTGCTCGCGTAAATGCGATTTTTGGTCTTATTTCAGGTATCGTCTTGCTGTTGGCACCTCTTGTTATGTTTATGATAGCTGTTGGGGCTGCTGCGGCGACGGAGGACTCTGATGCAACAGTTGGTATATTGACGATTTTTTCAATCATTTTGGCATTGGTAAAAATTGCTGTCTTGGTTTTAGGAATTGTGTCTATTGTATATTACAAGGACGATAAGCGTGTGACTCCTGCACCGTCTGTTTTGTTTATCGTGGGTGGTTCTGTTGGATTGATCCCATTCTTGGGATGGGTAGGAGGAATTCTGACAATCATTGGTGGATCCCTCTATTTTGGACTTTTGAAAAAATTCGAGATTCAAGAATAATGACTTTTTGTTAGGAATATTTTCAAATAAGAGAAGGCGATTAGCCTTCTTTTTTTGTCATCAACGACAGATAAATTTTACAGGATAAATAAGCTTTAACATTCGTGAAATCTAAAGCATTTATTTGAGACAAGGAAGTATTTTTATAGTATAATGGTGGATGTGAAATACCTATATCAAAATATAATACTAGTTATTTTCTTGATAGAGGTTGAAAAGTTGAGAGGATATAGAATGAAAAAGATTTTTGGAGAGAAGCAGCATCGTTTCTCCTTACGAAAATTAGCAATTGGACTTGTGTCAGCTTCGATTTCAAGCCTATTTTTTGTGTCCGTTGCGAGTAGTGGGACCGTATTTGCTCAAGAAAATGCAGCTGTTCACTACAAATATGTGACGGAAACGGAGCTGAGTGGGCAAGAAAAGGACTTGATTGTCAAGGATATTCCGAAAATTGCTGAAGATAGTGAGAGTACCTATTATCTAGTCTACCGTATGGATGAGAAAGCTCAGCTAGGTCAGTTGCCCAATACAGGTGGGCAGAATAGCCTTACTAGCGTTTTATCAGGTGGAGTTCTGGCTTCGATTGGTTTCCTTATTTTTGTCGTATCGAAAAAGAAAGGCAAAAAGAAGGCTCTCTTGAAAGTTGTCTTGATAACAGGGATGGGCAGTGGTTTGGCTTCTTCAGTTCAGGCTATTGAAAATCAACTTTTGCTCCAGTACAATCAGGAATACCAATTATCCCAAGGAGATAGTCTGCCTTTGCCACGTGCCTTATCAGGTTATACTTATCTAGGCTATATTAAGCAAGACAAAGAGATTAATCAGCAAGAAACTGCTGCTAGGGATCAGAAACTTGACTATACTGTTCAACCTCATTTCCAAGCAAACGAAGGTGGACAAAGGGCAGGAGATGAGCAGAAAGCTCCATCTCCTACACTCCCTGCTGAAAAACCAATCCCTTCTCAAGATTCATCCGATCTAAAACCGTCTGGTCTTGCTAGTGTGGATCCTCAGGATGAAGTCTTGGCTGGTCGCGTGAATAAACCAGAGCTCCTATACAAGGACCAAGAAATTGTAACCAAACTAGATGTTTCAGAAGTGGTGCAGGAAAATCCAGAACTAACTGAGGGAACCATCCATGTCAAACAAGAAGGTCGTGCTGGGAAGAAGGTCGAACTCGTTCGCATTTTCACTGTTGAAAACCAAGAAATTTCTAGGGAAGTTCTCTCAACTAAAGTAGAAGAAGCTTTGCCACGTATAGTAGAGAAAGGGACTAAGAAGGCAGTAGCTGCAAGTGAAGCACCTCAGTCTGCAAAAAAGGGAGAGCCTGAGACGCAGGCTCCATTACCAGAATATACAGGCGAGCAAGCGGGAGCGTTTGTAGCCCCAGAGACAGCTGAAAGACCAGAATATACAGGTACCCAAGCAGGAGCAGTCGTTGAACCCGAGCAAGTCGCTCCATTGCCTGAGTATCAGGGAACTCTAGCTGGTGCCATCGTTGAGCCGGAAAAAGTTGAGCCAGAGGTTGGGGGTGTCCAGTCAGGGGATTTGGTGGAACCAGAAACGACTGAGAAACCAGCCTATACAGGCGAGCAGTCTGGAGCAATCGTAGAACCTGAACAAGTGACGCCAACACCAGAGTATAGGGGAACTCAAGCGGGAGCGATTGTAGCCCCAGAGACAACCGAAAAACCAGAATATACAGATACGCAATCAGGTGCGATTGTGGAACCAGAGACCCAGTCTTCCCTACCAGAATATACAGGAACTCAAGCAGGAGCCATCGTTGAACCGGAACAAGTCGCTCCTCTTCCAAAATATACTGGCAATACCGAGCAAGTAAAACCGGAAGCTCCGACAGAAAAACCAAAAGAAAAAGATCCAGAAAAAACACTTGAATTAAGAAACGTTTCAGATCTGGAGTTGTATAGTCAGACCAATGGTGCTTACAAACAACACGTTTCTTTAGACGGTTTTCCAAGTAATCCAGACACTTACTTTATCAAGGTTAAATCTTCGTCGTTTAAAGATGTCTATCTACCAGTCGCTTCAATAACGGCTGAAACGAAAGATGGTCAGCCAGTTTATAAAATCACAGCCAAGGCTGAGAAACTCCAGCAAGAGCTAGAAAATAAATATGTCGATAATTTCACTTTCTACCTAGCTAAGAAGGCTAGAGAGGAAACGACAACCTTTACTTCCTTTAGCAACCTGGTCAAAGCTATCAACCAGAATCTCTCTGGAACTTATCATTTAGCAGCTAGTTTGAATGCCAACGAAGTGGAGTTGGGACCTGATGATAGATCCTACATCAAGGGCACCTTTACTGGTCAGTTGATCGGTGAAAAAGATGGCAAGCAGTATGCTATTTACAACTTGAAAAAACCACTGTTTGAAACTTTGAGTAGTGCCACAGTAGAAAAATTGAGTCTGAAAAATGTCTCCATTTCAGGGAAAGATGATATCGGTGCATTGTCCTATGAAGCTCAGAATGGCACAAAGATTAAACAAGTTCACGTTGATGGTGTTCTCGCCGGTGAACGTGGTATCGGTGGTTTGCTGGCAAAGGCTGAGCAATCAAGTATCACAGAGAGCAGTTTCAAGGGAAGAATTATCAACACTTATGAAACGACTGCTGCCTACAATATCGGTGGTTTGGTCGGTCATTTGACAGGAAACAAGGCTTCGCTGACGAAGTCAAAAGCGACAGTAGCCATTTCATCCAACACAAATAGTTCAGATCAGACTGTGGGTGGTCTTGCAGGTCTAGTAGATCAGGATGCACAAATCCAAGATAGCTATGCTGAGGGCGATATTAATAATGTCAAGCACTTTGGTAGAGTCGCGGGAGTAGCAGGCTATTTGTGGGATCGAAAAACTAATGAGGAACAGCATGCTGGAAGATTGACCAATGTTCTCAGTGATGTCAATGTAACCAACGGAAATGCCATTACCGGTTACCACTATAATGGAATGAAGGTGAAGGACACATTCAGCAGCAAGGCGAACAGAGTCTACAATGTCACTATGGTCAAGGATGAGGTCGTCAGCAAGGAATCCTTTGAAGAAAGAGGGACAATGCTAGATGCTTCCCAAATCGAAAGCAAAAAAGTAGCCATCAATCCTCTCACTCTACCAACAGTGGAGCCCCTCTCAACAAGTGGCAAGAAGGACAGTGATTTTTCTAAGGTGGCCCATTATCAAGCTAAGCGCGCCTTGGCTTATAAAAACATTGAAAAATTGCTACCTTTCTACAACAAGGCAACCATCGTCAAATACGGAAATCTGGTCAATGAGAACAGTCTGTTATATCAAAAAGAACTCTTGTCAGCAGTTATGATGAAGGATGACCAAGTCATCACAGACATTGTTTCTAACAAAGAGACTGCAAACAAACTCTTGCTTCACTACAAGGACCATTCATCTGAAAAGCTTGATCTCCATTACCAGGATGATTTCGCCAAATTAGCGGAATATAGTCTAGGAAATACGGGTCTTCTCTATACGCCAAACCAATTCTTGTATGACCAAAGCTCTATCATCAAACAAGTCTTACCTGAATTGCAGCAGGTGGACTACCATTCAGAAGGCATCAGAAAGACGCTCGGTATTTCTCCAAAAGTCGAGCAGACTGAGCTCTATCTAGAGGACCAGTTCGCCAAAACCAAGGAACATCTGGAAGACAGTTTGAAGAAACTCTTGTCAGCAGATGCTGGACTTGCTGGTGACAACCCAGTTACCAAGGGCTATCTTGTAGATAAAATCAAACGCAACAAGGAAGCCTTGCTACTTGGTTTGACGTATCTGGAACGGTGGTATAACTTCAGCTATGGTCAGGTAAACGTCAAAGACCTGGTTCTGTACCACCTGGACTTCTTTGGTAAGGGAAATGCTTCACCACTGGACACTCTGATTGAGTTAGGTAAATCTGGTTTTAACAACCTTCTAGCTAAGAACAACGTTGATACTTATTCTATTAGTTTAGCTAGCCATCATGGAACGACAGATTTGTTTAGCACGCTGGAACATTACCGCAAAGTCTTTTTACCAAATACAAGTAACAATGACTGGTTTAAATCAGAGACCAAGTCTTACATCGTCGAAGAAAAATCTAATATTGAAGAAGTCAAAACTAAGCAAGGACAAGCTGGCACCAAGTATTCTATAGGTGTCTATGACCGCATCACTAGTGCTACATGGAAATACCGCAATATGGTCTTGCCTCTCCTGACCTTGCCAGAAAAATCTGTCTTTGTCATCTCAACTATGTCTAGTCTAGGATTTGGAGCTTATGATCGCTACCGCAATAGCGAGCATAAAGTGGGCAAGGCTCTCAATGATTTTGTAGAAGAAAATGCGCGTGAAACAGCCAAACGTCAGCGTGATCACTATGATTATTGGTATCGTATTTTAGATAATGAGGGACGTGAAAAACTCTATCGTACTATTCTCCTTTATGATGCTTATAAGTTCGGTGATGACACAACATCTGGAAAAGCTACAGTGGAGGCTAAGTTTGATAGCTCCAATCCAGCTATGAAGAACTTCTTTGGACCAGTTGGCAATAAGGTAGTACACAATCAGCATGGAGCCTACGCAACAGGTGATGGCGTCTACTATATGTCTTACCGTATGTTGGACAAGGATGGAGCCATTACTTATACCCATGAAATGACCCATGATTCAGATCAGGATATTTACCTTGGCGGCTATGGTCGAAGAAGTGGCTTGGGCCCAGAGTTCTTCGCAAAAGGCTTATTGCAAGCCCCTGACCAACCAAGTGACGCAACCATTACCATCAATTCTATCTTGAGACACTCAAAATCAGATAGTACAGAGGGCTCCCGTCTGCAAGTCTTAGATCCGACAGAGAGATTCCAAAACGCAGCAGATCTTCAGAACTATGTCCATAACATGTTTGACCTTATCTACATGCTGGAATACCTCGAAGGGCAATCAATCGTTAACAAACTAAATGTTTACCAGAAAATGGCGGCTCTCAGAAAAATTGAGAACAAGTATGTGAAAGATCCAGTAGATGGCAATGAGGTATACGCTACTAACGTAGTCAAAGAATTGACAGAAGAAGAGGCAAAGAAACTAACCAACTTTGAAAGTTTGATTGACCACAATATCTTATCAGCTCGTGAGTATCAGTCTGGCGACTATGAGCGAAATGGCTACTATACGATTAAACTCTTTGCCCCAATCTTTTCAGCTCTCAGCAGTGAGAAAGGCACGCCAGGGGACCTTATGGGACGTCGGATCGCTTACGAACTTTTGGCTGCCAAAGGCTTTAAGGATGGAATGGTACCTTATATCTCAAACCAATACGAAGAAGTTGCCAAACAAAAAGGTAAAACTATCAATCTCTATGGTAAAGAACGCGGATTGGTGACAGATGATCTTGTTTTGGACAAGGTATTTGAAGGCAAGTATGCATCTTGGGCGGATTTCAAGAAAGCCATGTACCAAGAACGTGTGGATCAGTTTAAAAACTTGAAACAAGTGACCTTTAAAGTTCCGACAAAACCATGGCCAAACTATACGACAGAGACCATCAATCAAGTGACTGAATTGCAAGCCCTCATGGACCAAGCTGTGCTACAGGATGCAGTGGCTCCTCGTTGGAGTGACTATAAGCCAGAGATTGACAGTGCCGTTCATAAGTTGAAGAGAGCAATCTTTAAGGCTTATCTTGACCAAACAAACGACTTCAGAACCTCTATTTTTAAGAAATAAGGGTTGGAAAATGAAAAGGGAGGATCGACAGATCTTCTCTTTTTATGTTCGGATGTCTGAAAGCAGGTAGGCGATTTGTTTGTGACGGAGAAGGTCTTTTGTTTCTGGAGCAAATATGGTAGAATGATAGCTACGAGAGAAGGAGGTTTTTATGGAGAGAGATAGATTGGTTCGACTCAATTGGAGACTGGGCATGGTGGCAGGCATAACCTTGCTTTTGGGACCTGTCCTACGATTTTTGCTATCCTATACTGGTGCCATCATCTATAAAGATCCTTCAAAGGTGCTGGTCGTCACGGTAACCTTTTCCTTGCTCCTGACATTTTTTAAGATTTTGATGATTGCATTAGGGACCTTTATGTTAATCTATTTCGAAGAAGATCAACAACTTCGAAAGCTACCTTCTATTTTATTTATCATTGGTGGCGTGCTGGGCTTTCTTTCAGCGACCGAGTGGATAGGAGGATTTCTAATCATTAAAGGCGCTGTTTCTTTTTCTAAATTTTTGAAAGAAGTCCGTGGCCTTGTCTGATAGTCTAGTGAAACAATCCGTTTGAGGGTTGTTTTTTTATTTAAAGAATTATCTGGCAAAAGAATATGTTAGCAAAATGCTTTTTTATAAGAAAACATGATGTAATACAACTTGAAAAAATAAAAAGAGAATATTATGAAACAATCTTTCATTACATCGTATTTAACATTCTATTTAAAAGCTTCCATTACTTTAGAGGGAGTCTTTATAAAAACTTCTAACCCTACTATTTTAAAAGTTATTCCACTGGGTTCTCAAAATAAAACAATTCCTGTTGATCATGTTGCAAGTGTAGATAGTTCATTTCGTCTTGATTTCAAAACATTTGCTTGGGTATAATTTTCGCTCTTATTGGCCTTTCAATGATGCAAAATTCATTTATTGGGGGATTGATATTAGCGGCTTATGGTGTATTAACAGTGCTAAGTGCTTTTCAAACTCTACTAGTTTTGCATCTTGCTTCTGGTGGAACACATGTTGTCAGTGTGGTAGTATTTGAAAAAGCTAATCTTGAAAATTGCAAAGAAACAATTGAAGGTCTAATTCATAATCGTTACAATGATACTAATGTAACTAAGAATACTGATCGTTTAATTGATGCTTTAAATAACAAATAATTGCAATCGTTTCTTGATTGAATATCGCGAATTAATAATATCTAGATGAGAGGACACCGTTCTCTCTTTTTAGTTGATTTTAACTAGCTTTTTTGTGAAAAATTGTGTAAAATAGAATAGATAAACGAGGGAAACCTCGAAAAATAAAAGGAGAATCCATCTAATGGTAAAATTGGTTTTTGCTCGCCACGGTGAGTCTGAATGGAACAAAGCTAACCTTTTCACTGGTTGGGCTGATGTTGATTTGTCTGAAAAAGGTACACAACAAGCGATTGACGCTGGTAAATTGATCAAAGAAGCTGGTATCGAATTTGACCAAGCTTACACTTCAGTATTGAAACGTGCAATCAAAACAACAAACTTGGCTCTTGAAGCTTCTGACCAATTGTGGGTTCCAGTTGAAAAATCATGGCGTTTGAACGAACGTCACTACGGTGGTTTGACTGGTAAAAACAAAGCTGAAGCTGCGGAACAATTTGGTGATGAGCAAGTTCACATCTGGCGTCGTTCATACGATGTATTGCCTCCAAACATGGATCGTGATGATGAGCATTCAGCACACACTGACCGTCGTTACGCTTCACTTGACGACTCAGTTATCCCAGATGCTGAAAACTTGAAAGTGACTTTGGAACGTGCCCTTCCATTCTGGGAAGACAAAATCGCTCCAGCACTTAAAGATGGTAAAAACGTATTCGTAGGAGCTCACGGTAACTCAATCCGTGCCCTTGTAAAACACATCAAACGCTTGTCAGACGACGAAATCATGGACGTGGAAATCCCTAACTTCCCACCATTGGTATTCGAATTCGACGAAAAATTGAATGTAGTTTCTGAATACTACCTTGGAAAATAATCTATAAACAGAAAGCCTAGGAATTCCTAGGCTTTTTTGTATCTAAGTTTAAAAAAAGGCAATTTAGCTAATTGAAAAAGTATAAAATGAGAGGATATAGCTTATGAAATAGTAAGTTGTATGAATTAATCTTCTTTTGATTCGTAGCTCCAGTGTTCGTAGTTATAGGTTGATAAGATTATATCCGTGATTTCTTCCGGTTCTTCTTGAGCTCCCCCAGCAATCCAAAGAGAAATAATTCCTTCAATACTTGATAAGAAGATTTCCAAAGCGTATTTGTGAGGAATTTGGAAGTTTTCAGATAAGAAATGACGAGTCTTTTCTTTTTGATTTTCAGTTAGAATAATGCTACTTAGAAATTCACGAATTGCACCACGAAAGTCTATGTAATGACTTTGGGACAAGGCGTTAATAAGGCGTTCGTTCGAACGTAATATATAGAAGTTGGCTAACATAAACTTTCTAGGCGATTCTCTTTCTTTTTCTAAAAAAATGTAGAGCTGGGAAATAATTTCACTTTTAAAACTGTCAATCATTTGATATTTGTCTTCATAGTGTAGATAGAAAGTTCCCCTATTAATCCCTGCGCGTTTACAGAGTTTACTAATTGATATATTTTCAAATTTCTCCTCTGATAGCAACTGAATCAAAGCTTCCTTGATGTCTTCCTTAGTAGTAGTTTTTCGTTTCTGAACCATTTCTCTTCCTTTTTCTTAAATCAACACTTTGTTGATTTTTGATTATTGCTTTTTGACTTAGCCCATTATATAATATTTGTGATTTAGAATCAACACCTTGTTGATTTAAGGAAACGAGCTTTGAAAAGGAGATAAACGATATGGCTTATATTGAAATGAAACACAGCTACAAGCGTTATCAGGTTGGGGATACGGAGATTGTGGCTAATCATGATGTGAATTTTGAAATTGAAAAGGGGGAGCTGGTTATTATCCTTGGTGCTTCAGGTGCTGGAAAATCAACCGTTCTCAATCTCCTAGGAGGTATGGATACCAATGATGAGGGGGAGATTTGGATCGATGGTGCCAATATTGCCAACTATAGTTCGCACCAGAGAACAAACTATCGTCGTGAAGATGTAGGTTTTGTTTTTCAGTTTTATAATCTAGTTTCCAATCTGACAGCCAAGGAAAATGTGGAACTGGCTTCAGAAATCGTGACAGATGCCTTAGAACCTGAGCAGGTCTTGACAGATGTAGGTTTGGCTCATCGCCTCAATAATTTTCCAGCCCAGCTTTCTGGAGGGGAGCAACAGCGAGTCTCCATTGCACGCGCTGTAGCCAAAAATCCTAAAATTCTCCTCTGTGATGAACCGACGGGTGCCTTGGATTACCAGACGGGGAAGCAAGTCTTGAAGATTCTCCAAGACATGTCTCGTCGAAAAGGAGCGACGGTGATTATCGTGACCCACAATGGTGCGCTAGCTCCTATTGCAGATCGCGTGATTCATATGCGCGATGCTACAGTTAAGAGCATGACGATCAATGAGCATCCGCAGGATATCGATACATTGGAGTATTAGCATGAAAAAAACATATCGAAAAGACCTATTTCAGTCAGTGACGACTTCAAAGGGACGCTTTGTTTCTATCTTGACCTTGATGATGCTGGGTTCTTTAGCCCTAGTAGGTCTTAAAGTAGCCAGTCCAAACATGGAACGCACGGCAGGGGATTATCTCCGTAAAGCCAATACCCTGGATCTGGCCGTAATAGCTGATTATGGCTTGGACAAAGAAGACCAAGACGAACTAAAGACCCTTCAAGGAGCAAGTGTTGAGTTTGGCTATATGGTAGACCTAACCGTTGAAAATGGTGAGGAAGCAGTTCGACTTTATTCCAAACCAGAGAGCATTTCAACCTTCCAAGTGACAGAAGGGCGACTGCCAGAGACAAATGAGGAAATTGCCCTAGCCGACTTCTGGAAAGACCGCTATCAGATTGGGCAGACCATTACCTTTACTAAGAAAGAAGAAAAGTCCATCGTAAAATCCCAAACTTTTACAATTACTGGATTTGTTGAGTCGGGTGAGATTCTTTCTAAAGAAGATTTAGGAAGTGCTAGTAGTGGAAATGGCAACCTGACTGGCTATGGAGTAATTTTACCCAGTCAGTTTGACTCAGATGTTTATAGTATTGCGCGTGTGCGCTATGACGATTTAAAAAATCTGGATACTTTTTCATCAGACTATAAGACCAAACGAGCCCAACATCAGGAAGAGTTGCAAGACTTACTTGCTGATAATGGTCAAAAAAGATTGGCAAGTATCAAATCAAATGGGCAAAAGAGCTTGGAAGAGGGCAAAGAACAGCTCCAAACTGCTGAAAGCAACCTTGAAAATGGCAAGAGTCAGTTAGAGCAGGCCGAAAGTCGCTTGAAAACGCAAGAAGAACAAGCGACCGCTTTACCAGAACCGCAAAAGAGTCAAATCGAGGGACAGCTGACAAAAGCTAAGGAAGAACTGGCGACAAAAAAAGAAAAACTGGCTCAGACAGAGAGTGATCTAACTAAGGAAAAAGAGAAGCTTGAACAGCGTCAGAAAGAGCTTGATGAACTGGCAGAGCCGAAATACCACGTATACAATCGCCAAACCATGCCAGGTGGTCAAGGCTACCTCATGTACAGCAATGCATCATCAAGCATTCGTTCAGTCGGAAATATCTTCCCAGTGGTGCTATATATGGTCGCTGCAATGGTGACCTTTACAACGATGACTCGCTTTGTAGATGAAGAACGCACCAATGCAGGTATTTTCAAGGCCTTGGGTTACCGCAACCGAGATATTGTTGCCAAGTTTGTCCTCTATGGTTTTCTTGCAGGAACTGTGGGAACCATTATAGGAACACTTCTTGGACATTATCTTCTTGCAGGGGTGATTTCAGATGTTATAACAGCTGGGATGGTTGTTGGAAAAAGTCACGAGTATTTCTATTGGTCTTATAGTATCCTTGCCCTAGCCTTGAGTTGGGTATCTAGTGTTTTGCCGGCTTATCTGGTGGCGCGAAGGGAGTTGCACGATGAAGCAGCCCAACTCTTACTTCCCAAACCTCCCGTTAAGGGATCAAAGATTTTGCTGGAACGACTGAGCTTTATTTGGAGTCGTTTGAGTTTTACTCATAAGGTTACGGCAAGAAATATCTTTCGTTATAAGCAACGGATGCTGATGACCATTTTTGGAGTTGTAGGTTCAGTTGCTCTCTTATTTGCTGGTCTTGGTATTCAGTCATCTGTGGGAGGAGTTTCCGAACGCCAATTTGAACAAATCCAGCAATACCAGATGATTGTAGCAGAAAAGAGCAGTGCAACGGAGCAAGAAAAAGCAGATCTGGAAAGTGCCTTGCAAGCTGAATCGATCCACGCTTATCAAAAGATTTACTCTAAATCCATTGAAAAAGATTTCAAAGGAAAAGCAGGACTTCAAACCATCACCATGATGGTTACTAGTGGAGAAGACTTCAATCCCTTTATCACATTAGAGGAAAATGGGCGAGAGTTGCAGGTCACTAATGGAGCGGTCGTGAGTCAAAAATTAGCCCAATTAGCAAGTGTTACGGTTGGAGACAAGCTGGAGCTTGACGGGAAGGAAATCAAGGTTGCGGCTATTTCTGAAAACTATGTTGGACACTTTGTTTATCTAAACCGTGCGACTTACGAACAAGTCTATGGAACCAGTCCGCAAGACAATACCTACCTAGTAAAATTAAAAGACCCAACACCTTCCAATACGGAGAAAGAAGCGGCTACTTTCATGGGAAAAGCTGCTGTTTCTGGGGTCGTCCAAAATGCAACGGCTATCCATCTCTTTGAATCTGTAGCCAATTCTCTCAATAAAACCATGGCAATCCTTGTCCTTGTTTCCGTCTTACTAGCCATTGTCATTCTTTACAATCTCACCAATATCAATGTGGAAGAACGTATCCGTGAACTTTCCACTATTAAGGTTCTTGGTTTCCATAATAAAGAAGTGACTCTCTATATCTACCGCGAGACTATGGTGCTGTCCCTTGTGGGAATTGCTCTCGGTTTGGTAGCCGGCCACTATTTACATCAATTTTTGATTCAAATGATTTCACCGGCCACCATACTTTTTTATCCTCAGGTCAGCTGGGAAGTCTATGCTCTTCCAATCGTCGCAGCGACTGTAATCTTAGCCTTATTAGGCCTATTTGTTAATCACCGCTTGAGAAAAGTGGATATGCTCGAAGCCTTGAAATCAGTAGAGTAATTCAAGGTTTTAAACAGTAAATCAGTTGACAAAGTCTCTGCTTCTTGGTAGAATAAGAACTGTCGTAAAGACAAATAACTTCTTCTTGGTTACAGGCATGCCAACCTGTCACTCGGATGAAGCCAAATAAAAAGGAGAAACATCATGGCAATCTCAAAAGAGAAAAAAAATGAAATCATCGCACAATATGCACGTCACGAAGGTGATACAGGTTCAGTAGAGGTTCAAGTTGCTGTCCTTACTTGGGAAATCAACCACCTTAACGAACACATCAAACAACACAAAAAAGACCACGCTACTTACCGTGGATTGATGAAGAAAATCGGTCGCCGTCGTAACTTGCTTGCATACTTGCGTAAAAACGACGTTAACCGTTACCGTGAGTTGATCAACTCTCTCGGACTTCGTCGCTAATCTTGCGTCTAAAACGTTTCTATACTTCGTTGGCTTCAGCTCGATGTACCATTAGTACAATCTTCGCCTCGTCGCCTAGTCTATAAACGTTTTATCCAGCAAGAATTATGATGCTAAGGGCTCCAAAAATCCGTATGAAAATAGGGAAAGGAAACAGTGTTCGATGAACACAAGGAGTTTCATCTTTTTCACTAGGATTTTAGCCCGAGATCAAATCAGCTCTCTGACTTCAGAGAGCTTTTTTATTGAGGTTTTATCGGTCACAATTTTGGAGACTACAAAAACCAAGCCGTCAGGGTATGTCTTAATCATTTCGTTTTATCGGTCATAATTTTGGAGACTACAAAAACAGCCTTAGTAGGTGCTCCCTTCTTTATCTAGTTTTATCGGTCATAATTTTGGAGACTACAAAAACCTCAAATGGTATCAGCTAATGACACCATGAAGGTGCGCAGTTACTCGGCTTTTCAAGCCGAGTAACTGTCTGCAAGCCCCCTCGGAGAGCCCACACTTTACGAAGTAAAGTATAGTATGTTATACTTTACATGGAAGTAGTCACCGAATTCCAGTTAGAAATTACTTTGTAACTACGTTTTGAGGAGGAGTAAAATGCTTTCCTACGTTCGACATTACCCACTAGCGATAGCTAAATTAATGTGTCTGTGCTCTCCTAAAATCTACTGATTTATTACTGACTAATACAGGAGGTTTTTATGGGACAGACAATCATATCTGCTATTGGTGTTTATATTTCCACCAGTATCGATTATTTAATTATTTTAATTATTTTATTTGCACAGCTATCACAGAATAAACAGAAATGGCATATTTATGCGGGGCAATATCTAGGAACAGGCTTACTTGTAGGGGCGAGTTTAGTTGCTGCTTATGTCGTTAATTTCGTGCCTGAAGAATGGATGGTTGGATTGCTTGGTTTAATCCCTATCTATTTAGGGATTCGCTTTGCAATTGTTGGAGAAGGTGAGGAAGAAGAGGAAGAAATTATTGAAAGATTAGAACAAAGCAAGGCAAATCAACTGT
Source organism: Streptococcus sp. GMD6S (assembly GCF_000297015.1). The sequence goes on from NZ_AJRH01000025.1 coordinate 19,047, forward strand.
TTTGGACAGTTACATTGCTGACAATTGCGTCTGGCGGAGATAATTTAGGTATCTATATACCTTATTTTGCTTCGTTAGATTGGTCACAGACCCTCGTGGCGTTGCTTGTGTTTGTAATCGGCATAATTATCTTTTGCGAGATTAGTCGGATGTTATCCTCTATTCCGTTAATATTCGAGACAATTGAAAAATACGAGCGAATCATTGTGCCCATAGTATTCATTCTACTTGGACTATACATCATGTATGAAAATGGCACGATAGAGACTTTTCTGATCGTGTAGATTTTTTTGTTTCACTAGGATTTTAGCCCGGGCTCAAATCAAGCTCTCTGATTTCAGAGGGCTTTTTATGTTGTCACCTTACCTCGATATACTCAAGTATAATCTTCGGTTACGGTTCCTAGCACTGTAAGGTAAAATAAACCAGATCATCTCCCTTCGGGGAGATTTTTTTGTTTCACGAACATTTTTGTACAATCTTCGGCTTGTCTATATATGTCTCCATCCTTGTTCATCTAGTAGAAATATGGTATACTTTTTATGAGAATTTTCTAAATTTTTAATTTTGTATAAGGAGGTTTTCATGCTTTCCAAATTTTCTGGAAGCCGACAGAACGTACAATTTGTGTTACTTTTAGGTGTTTTGCTAGGTATTTTAGGGATTTCACTTTTTCTAGCTGTTTCTATGGGGTCTGTTGCGATTGATCTAGGAGATACCTATCGGATCATTTTGAGCAGATTGGGATTTCCTCTTGAGATAGGAGAGGTTTCCAAGTCTACTCTTGCCATTGTATGGAACATGAGATTCCCCCGAGTATTGTTAGGTCTGATAGTAGGGGCTGGTCTTTCTATGTGTGGTAGCGTGATGCAGTCTACAGTGAACAATCCCATCGCAGAGCCTTATGTCTTAGGAATTTCTGCGGGTGCAACTCTAGGGGCAACTTTGAGCATCATTCTTGGTTTAAAAGTGATGATTAGCCTTGGAGCTTTCCTTGGAGCTATTTTGGCAACAATCGCTGTCCTTATCATTGCCTCTATGCAGGGAAGGATGACGACTTCTAGTCTGATTTTATCAGGAACGGTGGTCAACGCTCTCTTTCTAGCCTTTTCCAACTTTATTATCTCAGTTGGCGCTAATGCGGACAGTGTGATGACCATTAAGTTTTGGACCATGGGATCGCTTGCCGGGACTACTTGGGCAGACTTGGTTCTGCCAACTATAGTAGTAGGAATGGTCTTTCTATTTTTCGCTACTCAGTATCGTGTTTTTAATGCGATGATGATGGGAGATGAGGCTGCTTTAACTTTGGGAATTCCCTTACGCTTCTATTGGTATCTTTATGTGACCATGGTGGCTGTGCTGACAGCTGTCTTGGTGGCAACTTGTGGGATTATTGGATTTGTTGGACTGATTACTCCACATTTAGCTCGAGGGTTAGTAGGAACGAATTACAGGAGACTTTTTCCTGTTGCGACCTTGCTGGGTGCCCTCTTTGTCATCTGGGCAGATGTACTCTCTCGTGTCATCATTCCAAACGCTGAGTTGCCGATTGGTATTTTCACAGCCTTAGTAGGTGCTCCCTTCTTTATCTACATTGTTGGAGGTAGGCGAAGGGAGGTGAGGGCCTGATATGGACTTGATTTGTCAGGATGTCCACTTTGGACTAGGAGAGAAAAAAATCCTCAAAGGAGTTTCTCTTAAGGTTGAGGGGCATCAATTTCATACGATATTAGGGCCAAATGGAAGTGGAAAAACCAGCCTGCTTAAACTCCTCTATCGTCAGGAAAAGGCGGACAAAGGCTTGATAAGCTTAGATGGAAAGCCTTTGGAACATTGGTCACTCAAAGAAACAGCTAAGCAGATGGCGGTCGTCACCCAGTTTAATCAATTGCAGTTTGATTGTACAGTTGAGGAAATCGTCTTGCTGGGAAGGACTCCACACCTCTCTTTTTTACAGAAGGAAAAGGAAAGGGATTATGCCCTCGTTCAAGATGCTCTCGTCAAGGTGGATATGCTTGAGAAGAAAACTCGTCTCTATTCGTCTCTTTCAGGTGGGGAGAAACAGCGAGTCTTATTAGCACGCGCCTTGGCGCAAGAACCGACTCTCTTGCTCCTGGACGAGCCAACCAATCACCTGGATATCAAGTACCAGTTAGACTTGCTGGCCATTGTGAAGAATCTCAAGGTCAATGTTCTAGCTGTCCTGCATGATATTCAACTTGCTTGTCGCTATTCGGATTATCTCTATCTGATGAAAGAGGGGGAAATCCTTTACCAAGGGACTCCAAAGGAGACCATCACCCCTGAGTCATTGCAAACTGTATACGGAGTTCAAAGTCAGGTGACTTGGACCGAGGATCAGCAAGCCATGATTCACTATTTATAAAAGTAAAAAGGAAAATAAGATGAAAAAAACACTAAGCATTTTACTCGTAACAGTAGCTACCTTAACCATGGCAGCTTGTGGCAACACTACTACAGAAAAAGCTACCACGCAGTCTAGCACAGAAACAAGTCAAAAGGCCAGCACAGAGACGACTTATCCGTTAACGGTTAAAACCTATGATGTTAAGGGAAATGAAGTCGAACAAGTCTTTGACAAGGCACCTGAAAAAGTTATCACCAACAATCTTTCAACAACTGAAATCTTATTGGAGTTAGGCTTGAAGGATAAAATTGCTGGCATGCTCAACCCTGACAATGCTGTAACAGACAAATACAAGGACGCGATTGCGACCATTCCTCAAATCGGTGATAAAAAAACAGTCTCTCAAGAGACAGTCCTTTCTTATGAGCCAGATGCGGTGATGGGTCGAAACATGATGTTTTCAGAAAAATCCTTGGGAACAGTTAGCACTTGGAATGAAAACAAAATCCCAGTCTATACGCAAAAAGCTTCTCTCTCAACGATTCAGCAAGATTTAGGAAATATCGTAGAAGATGTCAAAAATCTTGGAATGATTTTCAATGTTCAGGACAAGGCCAATGAATACGCAGCCCAATTACAAGCTAAAATTGACGCTGTTAAGAAAGCAAATCCAACAAGCCAAGGTGAAAAGAAAAAGGCTTTGATTATGGTTGCTTATAATGACGAAACCTTCGGTGCTTACAAGTCTGCTTTGCAAGAGAGCCTTCTAAATCAACTTGGTTATACCAACGTTGCAACGGGAACATCAGGTTTGACCTTGGAAAATCTCGTGTCAATGGATCCTGAGTTGATTATCTATGTAACCAGCGACCGCAATAAAAAATTGGATGCTAACGCAGTAGAGTTGATGAAGGCAAATGAAGTTTTGGAAAATGTTCCTGCTATTAAGAATCAAAAAATCATGACCATTTCTTACGATGAGTTAATGGACTATGGTCCAGCAGTGATTGATTCCCTTGAGAAAATCAATGACTTTATCAATAAATAATGAGTTTGACTGGGAAGGGATCCAAGTCAAGGTCAGCCTTCCTTCGACTTATGATCCCAACCAAACCTATCCAGCTGTTCTCTTGAATGATGGAAACTTGGATTTCCTATCTTCCCTTTCTGAATCTGTGATTTTAGTGGGCTTGACCTCTAAAAATCGCCTAGATGACTACACACCCTGGAAGGCCTCTGCTCTGAGAGAGGGGGCTCCGGATTTTGGCGGTCAGGCAAATACCTATCATAGTCATTTATTTGGAGGTCTTTTAGATAAGTTGCAGTCGCTTTATCGTCTGGACAAAAATCGCCTTGCCTATGGAGGGTACTCACTAGGTGGTTTGGCAGCAGTATACAGTCTTTTCCATTTTGACAAGTTCTCCTGTATCTTCTCTATCTGCGGTTCCTTTTGGTATCCTGATTTTACGACTTATTGCAGGGATGAAAAGGTGAAAAATTTGGACTGTTTGTTGTATTTACAGAATGGTCAAACAGAAGGAGCCCATCATACCAATCGTCTGGCTCAAGCACCAGTTTATGCTGAGCAGATTCATACCAGTCTTCAGCAACATTATCCGACTGGTCAGTTTGTCTTTGATCCTTACGGGCATCATGAGCAAGTGGCTGAGCGATTTCTAGCCTTTTCCAACTGGTTGTCCCAAAAATGGAAAATTGCATAAAAGAAATATCCCTTGGCTTTTGCCAAGGGATAATTGTATTTTTTAACCAAGTTTCTCTCTCTTCTTATCTGGATTCCAGATAAAGCTTGCGATAAAGCTAAAGATAATCGTTAGGATACCAACAAACACTGCAAGGATAAGGGCAGGGATGCGGACAAACCACCAGAGTGGGTTTGGTTTTTTATCATTGTGCCATTGCTTGGTTTCTTCGTCCAAACGTTGGAATTCTGCTTGGATACGGTCTGCAACCATTTCAATCCCTTCATCATTCATTTTCTTGATGTCTGAGATATCGATAGGATTTCCAAAGTTCATATCGACACGTTCACGGCTAATCAAGCCTTTCAAGGTCATAGGACCGGTGTAGGTAACAGGCATGATACGGACTTTGGCCATCTTGGCAATCAGGGCTACGCCACCCTTGACATCGTTTGAGTGACGGCTCCCACTTGGAAACATGATGAGAGAGCGGTCGCTTTTTTTGAGGACGTTGATAGGGTACTTGATGGCAGAGGCATTAGGTTTTTCTCGGTCGATAGGAAAGGCGCCACACATACGGATCCACCAGCCAAAGATACGGTTGTTAAACAGCTCTTTTTTGGCCATAAAGATGAACTGTTTTGGCTTGGTCGCAAAGGCCATGTAAACAGGATCCCACCAGGTACGGTGAGGTGCGACGAGGATATAGTTTTCGTCTCGGCTAGGGATTTTATCAGTATTGTGATAGTGGGCATTGCCATTGATGGACCACAAGATCAGCATGACTAGTCCACGCAAATAAGTATAAAACATGAGATCTCCTTCGATTGTATTGCTTTTATTATTATACCTTATCAAAAGACTGCTGGCAAACTTTTTCAGTTATCAGCTAACAGTTTTAGATGGGATTAGAATTCTTTTAAAAAAAATGATATGATAGAGTTTATGGATAAAAATAAGATAATGGGATTAACCCAAAGAGAAGTCAAGGAAAGACAGGCTCAAGGTTTGGTCAATGACTTTACCGCTTCGGCCAGTACCAGTACTTGGCAAATCATCAAACGAAATGTTTTTACACTTTTTAACGCATTAAACTTTGTTATTGCTCTAGCGCTGGCCTTTGTGCAGGCTTGGAGCAATCTGGTTTTCTTTGCCGTTATCTGCTTTAACGCTTTTTCTGGGATTGTGACTGAGCTACGGGCCAAACACATGGTGGACAAGCTCAATCTCATGACCAAGGAAAAGGTCAAAACCATTCGTGATGGTCAAGAAGTTGCTCTCGATCCAGAAGAGTTGGTTCTAGGAGATGTCATTCGTTTGTCTGCTGGAGAGCAGATTCCTAGTGATGCTCTGGTTCTGGAAGGATTTGCGGAAGTCAATGAAGCTATGTTGACGGGTGAGAGTGATTTGGTGCAAAAAGAAGTGGATGTCTTGCTTTTATCAGGGAGTTTCCTAGCCAGTGGCGCAGTTTTGGCTCAAGTCCACCATGTCGGGGCAGAAAACTATGCTGCCAAACTCATGCTGGAAGCTAAGACAGTGAAACCAATCAACTCCCGTATCATGAAATCGCTAGACAAGCTAGCTGGTTTTACTGGGAAAATTATCATTCCCTTTGGTCTAGCTCTCTTGTTAGAAGCCTTGATGTTAAAAGGCTTGCCCCTCAAGTCATCCGTTGTAAATTCGTCAACAGCCCTTTTGGGAATGTTGCCTAAGGGAATCGCCCTTTTGACCATTACTTCGCTCTTGACTGCGGTGATTAAGCTGGGCTTGAAAAAGGTCTTGGTGCAGGAGATGTACTCTGTCGAGACCTTGGCGCGCGTGGATATGCTCTGTCTGGACAAAACGGGCACCATCACCCAAGGAAAGATGCAGGTGGAGGCGGTTCTTCCTCTGACGGAAACTTATGATGATGAGGCTATTACTAACATTCTGACCAGCTACATAGCTCATAGTGAGGATAAAAATCCAACAGCCCAAGCCATTCGCCAGCGTTTCCAAGGTCAGGTTTCCTATCCTATGCTTTCGAATCTTCCTTTCTCAAGCGACCGTAAGTGGGGAGCTATGGAGTTGGAAGATTTGGGAACTGTTTTCTTAGGAGCGCCCGAGATGTTGTTGGACAATGAAGTCCCTGAAGCCAGAGAGGCTCTAGAGAGAGGTTCACGTGTCTTGGTATTAGCCCTTAGTCAGGAAAAACTAGACCACCACAAACCACAGAAACCATCTGATATTCAGGCCCTGGCCTTGCTGGAAATCTTGGATCCGATTCGAGAAGGAGCAGCTGAGACACTAGACTATCTTCGTTCCCAGGAAGTAGGCCTCAAGATTATCTCTGGTGATAATCCAGTCACGGTTTCCAGCATTGCCCAAAAGGCTGGTTTTGCAGACTATCACAGCTATGTAGATTGCTCAAAAATCACGGATGAGGAATTGATTGCCATGGCTGAAGAGACAGCTATTTTCGGTCGTGTTTCCCCTCATCAAAAGAAACTCATCATCCAAACGCTGAAAAAAGCAGGGCATACAACGGCAATGACAGGGGATGGTGTCAATGATATCCTAGCTCTCCGCGAAGCAGATTGTTCGATCGTTATGGCTGAAGGAGATCCTGCGACTCGTCAGATTGCTAATCTGGTTCTCTTGAACTCTGACTTTAATGATGTTCCTGAGATTCTCTTTGAAGGTCGTCGTGTGGTCAATAACATTGCCCATATTGCACCGATTTTCTTGATAAAGACAATCTATTCCTTCTTGCTCGCTGTCATCTGTATCGCCAGTGCTCTTCTAGGACGGTCTGAGTGGATTTTGATTTTCCCCTTCATTCCAATCCAGATTACCATGATTGACCAGTTCGTGGAAGGGTTCCCGCCATTTGTTCTGACTTTTGAGCGAAATATCAAACCAGTCGAAGCAAACTTCCTCAGAAAATCCATGCTTCGTGCCCTACCAAGCGCACTGATGGTTGTGTTCAGCGTTCTTTTTGTGAAAATTTTTGGAGCGAGTCAAGGTTGGTCTGAGTTAGAAATCTCAACCCTACTCTATTATCTCTTGGGGTCTATCGGTTTCTTATCTGTATTTAGAGCCTGCATGCCATTTACCCTCTGGCGTGTCCTCTTGATTGTCTGGTCAGTAGGTGGTTTCCTAGCCACAGCTCTCTTCCCAAGAATCCAGAAACTGCTTGAAATTTCGACACTTACAGGACAAACACTGCCTGTTTATGGGGCCATGATGTTGGTCTTTACCGTGATTTTCATTCTAACCAGTCGTTACCAAGCTAGAAAATAAAGAAAGACTGCAATCTGTGGATTGCGGTCTTTTTAGGTGCAAGATTGCTAGCTGATACTCAATGAAAATCAAAGAGCAAACTAGGAAACTAGCCGCAGGCTGTACTTGAGTACGGC
>NZ_AJRH01000026.1:0-25566 GCF_000297015.1 Streptococcus sp. GMD6S
CAGCTCTCCCACCAGTAGAGAAATTGGGCAAAGGTCTTTACTTCTACGAAGTAGACTTGGCTGGCACCCAAGGCAAATCTGACAAAGACTTGCTTGACCTCTTGAAACAAAATGGTACACAAAGCTATAAAGCTACTATCAAGGTGTACGGTGCGAAAGATGGCAAGCCTGACTTAACTAACCTCATAGCGACTAAAGATTTGACTGTTAATTTGAATAGTTTGACCACTCCAAATCAGGTTAAAGACTCTGTTGTTAACAATGTCAAAGACATGATTGATGTTCCAGCTAGCTACCTTGAAAAAGCAAATGTTCCGGGTCCATTCTTGGCCGGTGTCAACCAAGTTATTCCATACGAAGCTTTTGGTGGAGATGGTATGTTGACTCGCCTCTTGTTAAAAGCTTCAGACAAAGCCCCATGGTCAGACAACGGAACAGCTAAAAATCCTGCTCTATTGCCACTTGAAGGCTTGGCTAAAGGCCAATATTTCTACGAAGTGGATTTGAATGGCAATACGGTTGGCAAAGATGGTCAGGCCTTGCTGGATCAACTTCGAGCTAACGGAACACATACATACCTAGCTACTGTTAAAGTCTATGGTTCTAAAGATGGCAAACCTGATTTGACCAATCTGATTGCTACTCGTCAAGTAACGATTCAGCTTCGTGGAAAAGAAATGGCGACAATACCATCTCAACAAGGTCAGATGAATACGGAGCCTTCTGAAACAGGCTCTACAGGTACGACTGAGGGTATGATGGGTACAAATCACCATATGTCAGATATGAAGGTCGATCAACCAGCTTCTAGCCCAATGGCTAATATGATGAAAAAAGATGATAAAGCGATGCTACCAAATACTGGGGAAGCTAAAACAGCTACAGCTGGCCTTGGTATCGTTGGTCTAGCCTTGGCAGGGCTTGTTGGACTTTTGGGTTTGACAACCAAACGAGAAGATTAAGATTCAAATCACTTAAACATTAGAGAAAATAGTGTTATACTAAAGCAAGTATAACACTGTTTTTATCGAAGGAGTGTCAGATGAAAAAGACAATTTTGCTGGTTGATGATGAAATAGATATTCTAGATATTCAAAACCGCTATCTTATACAGGCAGGTTACGATGTTTTGGTCGCCCATGATGGTAAGGAGGGATTAGAACTTTTCAGAAAAAAATCTATCGACCTCATTATCACAGATATCATGATGCCCAATATGGATGGGTATGATTTTATCAGTGAAGTTCAGTATATCGCTCCGGATCAACCCTTCCTCTTTACAACTGCTAAGACAAGCGAACAGGATAAGATTTATGGATTAAGTTTGGGGGCAGATGATTTTATAGTCAAGCCCTTTAGCCCACGCGAATTGGTTTTAAGAGTGAATAATATCTTGCGTCGCCTTAGCCGTGGAAGAGAGACAGAACAGATTGAGTTTGGTGACTTAGTAATCAACCATGTGACTCATGAGGTTCGCATTGGGGAGCAACCTTTGGAATTGACAGTAAAATCCTTTGAACTTCTATGGATATTAGCTAGCAATCCCGAGAGAGTCTTTTCAAAGACGGAACTTTACGAGAAGGTATGGCAAGAGGACTATGTGGATGATACCAATACACTCAATGTTCATATCCATGCTTTGAGGCAAGAGTTGACTAAGTATACAAATTCAAATGCTCCTGCTATCAAAACTGTCTGGGGTTTGGGCTATAAGATGGAAAAACCAAGAGGTAGAAAATGAAATTAAAAAACTATATTCTAGTGGGGTATCTAGTGTCGACTCTACTAACGATTTTGGTCGTTTTCTGGGCAGTCCAACGAATGTTGATCGAGAAAAGTGAAGTTTACTTTCTAGTTGGAATGACCTTGATTGCTAGTTTCATTGGCGCTGCAGTGAGTATCTTTCTTCTGTCGCCTGTTTTTTCTTCTCTGAAACATTTGAAAAAACAAGCTCAGGATATAGCAAGCAAGGATTTCAGCACAGAAATCGAAACCAAAGGACCATTAGAATTTCAAGAGCTGGGTCAGGCTTTTAATGACATGTCCCACAATTTGCAAGCCACCTTTCAATCACTTGATGAGAGCGAGCAAGAAAAGAGAATGATGATTGCGCAGCTCTCTCACGATATTAAAACTCCCATTACCTCTATTCAGGTTACTGTGGAGGGAATTCTAGATGGGGTGATTAAGGAAGAGGAGCGGCTCCACTACTTAGCCACGATTGGTCGGCAAACTGAGCGTCTAAACAAGCTAGTGGAGGAATTGGATGTTTTGACTCTCAATACACAACCTCAAGACACTGATACTGAAGAAGTCGAAGAGGTCTTTTTAGACCAGCTGCTGATTGAGTCAATGAGTGAATTCCAACTCCAGATTGAACAAGAGGAGCGGGATGTTTACATTCAAGTATCACCTGAGTCAGCGAAAATCAAGAGCCATTCTGACAAACTTTCTCGCATTCTAGTCAATTTGTTAAACAATGCCTTTAAATATTCAGAACCAGGAACCAGAATCGAGGTTCTTGCCCAATTAACAGAACAAGAGCTGACAATCAGTGTGAAAGACGAGGGTCAGGGGATCCTTCCTGAAGATTTGGAAAAGATTTTTAAACGACTTTATCGTGTAGAAACTTCGCGCAATATGAAGACAGGTGGACATGGCTTAGGTCTTGCGATTGCACGAGAACTAGCTCATCAGCTTGGTGGCGAAATCACAGCAGAAAGTCAATATGGCTTAGGAAGCAAGTTTACATTCAGCCTCAATTTGAAATAAAGCTGTAAAATCCCTTTACATATCTAGCTTTTCATGGTATAATAGCCTTTGTGTGAAATAGCAGCAGGAAAGCATGAAGCTCGTCAACAGGTGTCTTATGATAAGTAACCTTGGCTGTTTAGGCGAAGGGCATCTGCACGAATCAGGGCTTTCTAAGTGACTATTTCCGCCAAATATTATTTATATCAGGAGGACATACATATGTCACGTTATACAGGACCATCTTGGAAACAAGCTCGTCGCCTTGGCCTTTCACTTACAGGTACAGGTAAAGAATTGGCACGTCGTAACTACGTACCAGGACAACACGGACCAAACAACCGTTCTAAATTGTCAGAATACGGTTTGCAATTGGCTGAAAAACAAAAACTTCGTTTCACTTACGGTGTAGGTGAAAAACAATTCCGTAACTTGTTCGTACAAGCTACAAAAATCAAAGGCGGAATCCTAGGTTTCAACTTCATGCTTCTTTTGGAACGTCGTTTGGATAACGTTGTTTACCGTCTTGGTCTTGCGACTACTCGTCGTCAAGCTCGTCAATTCGTAAACCACGGTCACATCCTTGTTGACGGAAAACGCGTTGATATCCCATCATACCGTGTAACTCCAGGTCAAGTAATCTCAGTTCGTGAAAAATCATTGAAAGTTCCAGCAATCCTTGAAGCAGTAGAAGCTACTCTTGGACGTCCAGCATTCGTATCATTCGATGCTGAAAAATTGGAAGGTTCATTGACTCGCTTGCCAGAACGCGACGAAATCAACCCAGAAATCAACGAAGCACTTGTCGTTGAATTCTACAACAAGATGCTTTAATTTTAAGAAATATCTTACAGAAAGCCTACAACAGTGGGCTTTTTGCTTTGTCTTAAAAGGTTGATTTCTGGGTTTGCTTAGATATTTGCTAGATTGATTTCATTGCTGCTTCAAAGAATGAGACGGCTTTTTTTGCGTTCTCTTTTGAGAGGTAAAAAGAAGCGTGACCCTCCCACAGCTATAGAGCTTTTAGGCGGGAAAACCACACTTCTTTCTTGAATTAATTTTACATCATTTTGACTTAAAAAACAAATAGAGGCGTCCCACCTCCTACCGCAGAAAGATCTGTTTCAAGGGGAGATGGAAAACCTCTATTCGTTAATTTAATTATAGCCTAAAAAACTTTTAAATACAAGGCTATTGAGATAGTAAGGGGGAAAAAAGAAGTAACCATCATTCCGACCACATAGTAGACAGGGGGGAACAAGATTACTTCCTTTATTTACTTAAGTATACAACATTTTTACAAGAAAGCAAAGTAGCAGGTTAGTCTAATGGGGTGCTTGTTGTACTTTAGCAAGTAAGGTGTGCTATAATGCTTTTAACAGGAACTAAAAGCCATTAGTAAATAACTAATATTGGGTCATATTGTTCCGATGTTAGAGAGAAGGAACTTAATGAAATTATGGGAATATGTTGATAAAAATGTTCGCCTTATTTTAGAAGATGGGACCTCCATCAAGGGTAGGGTGGTTGATTGGTTTGACGGTTATGATTTAGATGGTCCTGACGAAATAGTTATAGGTGATCGCTCATATCCTGAAGATATTATCAAGAAAATCAAAATTATTAGTGCTTAGTTCAACCTAGGCGATTTTATCGACTAACTATAAAAAGTATAAGAACTATCGAAAAAATAGCAGAGAGGAAAATAAATGAGTAAACAGCTTTGGAAGTATCTTCGATCAAGGGTTCAGATAGTCACTAATTGCGATAAGATAATCAAGGGACGTGTCATAGACTTTGTTGACGAAATGGACAATGATGAGCAAGATGAAATCACTATTCTCATTGCTAATCCTAGTCCAGATGAAGCTACTGAAATTTCTCTCTTTGAGAGTGAGATTGTCTCGATTAAAACAATCTCATAGGACTTAGAACAATCTAGGTGCTTTTACCTGCCTTATTTGAAAGAAAACACTATGGAAAAGGATTTAGTTTATATGGCAATATTAGATGATTTACAAGAGTTATATGACAATGGTTGGGATGCCTCTTTTGATTATAATGGTCAAGTATGTGGGATTTTTCCTAATTCTGTTCATGATATTGTAGTGGTGATTGGAGATAAGGAATACCAGGTATCATCATTCATTGATCTGATTTCTCTAAAAATTGACGATAACACTTTAGTAGAAATTATGGATGGAATTGAAGTGCAGTATTATTAAAATAAAAATCATCTTTGATGAATGAACTGCACCCCAAAAATTAGATTTTGTCTGTTAAATTTTTGGAACGTAGCTCAATATGCTACAACGTTCTTATTAGGAGGGGAAGGGTAATGGGTTATAGTCAACAAGTATTAGACATGCTCCAGCAAACAGTCAGTGGTCAGATTGATAATTTTTGGGATTTTTCCTTTACGTTTAACGCTCTTTTTGGAGAAGATGCGGAATTTTCCGAGGCTTGGGATAATGAAAACTCTGAAATGTTTGACGCTCTCAATGACTTTGAGTTGATGATATTTTTAGAGGAACATGATCCAAGCGACAAACAAGGTTTTATCGATTTCTTAACACCTTACTACGAAAAAGCAAAGCAATTAGCCAATATTGAAAGGAATATTTAAATGACACTCTGGAAATTTAACCGTACAGATGTAATTATCACGTTAAAAAATGGCGCGGTAGTTAGAGGATTTGTAGAAGACTATTGTGACGCCTCTGACAATGACGAGGAGATTGACTCCTTGCTGGTAGATGTTGATGGAACTCTTTATGAATATTTTGAAGATGAAATCGTCAGCATCATAGAAAGCTAGTAGTGGGAATAGAATCTAAGGAAAAAATCTTGTTTGTTGAGATTGTTTTAGTTGGGATGGTCCTATATGAAAAAGGATGAAATTAAAAAATATTTAGACAAAGATCTTGAATTTAATTATAATAGCCGAGGTGCTTGCTTTTTATCGAGTATATGTGTAGTTGGTTATGATTATGAAGGTCAGCAGTTTGATACAATTGATGAAGCTATGGAAGCTAAAGTATTTGACGGGAAAAGCTTAGTAGATATATGGGATGAAGTTTTTCCACAAGTTTTTTAAAATGAAAAGCACCTTTGATGAACTGCACCCCAAAAGTTAGATTTTTTCTGTCTAACTTTTGGGGTGCAGTTCAAATGTATGAGATATTTTTAGTTTTGATTTAATTTCGATATTTTTCCGGAAAATACTTATTTTTCGGAAAGTCAAGATTTTGTTATTATTTATGATATACTGGTACCGTAATTATATCCTTACAGAGGTTAAGTAAGGGTTTCAGTACACGTCAATAGATGTCAAAATATTGATTTTAAGCGATTTTTGATTTTTGGAAACTCATTATATCGCACTACAAATCAATAAAAACTCTACCTTTTACTCTACCTTTTTTAGATAAATATATCATCTGGATATTGAAGTTAAGCCCTGCTATCATTTCGATGGCAGGGCTTTTTAATGTTTGGGACACTACCTTCTTATCTATATTTTGATGGAGCTGAAGTTGACATCTACAAAGTTTAATGTTAAAATACATTCAAAAATATATTTGAATGAGGTGCTTTATGGTTCAAAATGTTGTTACTTCAATAATCCTGTATTCTGGGACAGCCGTAGACTTACTTATTATCCTAATGTTATTTTTTGCCAAAAGAAAAAGCAGAAAAGACATCATTAACATCTATTTAGGACAATTTCTAGGCTCTGTTAGTCTAATATTGCTAAGTTTACTTTTTGCATTTGTCTTAAATTATATTCCTAGTAAAGAGATTTTAGGTTTGCTCGGTTTGATTCCAATTTTCCTAGGACTCAAAGTTTTGCTTTTAGGAGATTCTGATGGAGAAGCTATTGCAAAAGATGGTTTGCGCAAAGATAATAAAAACCTGATTTTTCTAGTCGCTATGATTACTTTTGCAAGTTGTGGTGCTGACAATATTGGTGTTTTTGTCCCATATTTTATTACCTTAAATTTAGCGAATTTGATAGTGGCTTTACTTACCTTTCTAGTCATGATTTATCTCTTGGTTTTTTCTGCCCAAAAATTGGCACAAGTCCCTTCTGTTGGAGAAACTTTGGAAAAATATAGCAGATGGTTTATTGCCGTTGTTTATTTAGGACTGGGGATGTATATCCTGATTGAAAACAACAGCTTTAACATGCTAAGGACTGTGTTCGGCTAGGAGAAAAAATTATGAAAAAAGATAGTATCTGCCAAGTGAATATTATAAATCAGCAAAATGTTACAACCGCAACGAACTACCTTGAAAAGGAAAAAGTCCAAAAATCACTTCGTATTTTATCAAAGTTTACCGATAATAAACAGATAAATATCATCTTTTATCTCCTTGCTGTTGAAGAACTCTGTGTCTGTGATATAGCCTGTTTACTAAATCTCAGTATGGCATCTGCCTCCCACCATCTTCGTAAACTAGCCAATCAAAACATCTTGGATACTAGAAGAGAGGGGAAAATTATATATTATTTTATAAAAGATGAGGAAATCAAAGACTTTTTTAATCAACTAGGATAACAACTATTTTTACTACTTTATCATGATTATATATAGGACTTATCTATGAAATTTTTTGATAAAAATTACTCACATGAAAGACTACTCGTAGCAAATCTTTAAGAAAAAAGTATAATTTAAAGCAAAGCGACCTAGGTAATGCAGGTCAAGTTAGCCAAGTTTAAAAGGGAGAAATCTGAAAGAAAATGTATCTTTGATAGTAGTCATTTATTGTGAAATATGATATATTTATTGATTAGATGGATGAATATTTCTAAAGTTAAATAAAATATGACAGATACATGCTTTTTAGTGTATCTTGTTTGTACTCAAAATATGAAGTGACTATCCAATATTTAAGATTAATAAATATTATACGATGAGATAGAATACTACAAAATGAAAGGCAACGTAATCTGATGAAGAAAGATAGATTAATTGCATTGACAGATGCTGTTCTAGCAATTATTATGACCATTTTGATTTTAGAGTTAGAAAAACCAACGACACCAAGTCTTCAAGCTTTTTGGGATTTACGGCAAAATTTCTTTGCTTATTTTCTTTCCTTTTTCTGGTTGGGATCGTTATGGATGGCACTAAACACATTATGGGAAAAGGTTGAGAAAATTTCCTCAGAAATTATTTGGTGGAATTTGTTTCTACTCTTGGAGCGGCAGGAGTTCTCTTTGGAGAATTTCATGCCATCCAAGATACCAGTCTGAATGATGTGGTGGACCGGATCTATATAAATGTCAAGGATTTACCGTTTCAGTCCTTGGGAGCTTTAGCTAATATCCTGTCTGATGTTAAGAAGGGACTGATTCAAGACAGTCATATCTGGTCTTTCTTCCAGTCATTTTTCAAACAATATCAGTTGATAATCAGCTTAAATCAGATCTATCAGTTTGTCTATCTTTCTCTGATGGAGATCATGTCCTATCTTCACTTTGATTATTGGAAAAAACGGCTCGGTCAGGAGCTAGTATGAATAAGGAGAACAAATGAGACGTTTAAAAATGTTATGGCATATTATACAGGTTACGGGTTTTACTCGGTTTGCTCTGAGTTTTGTGACCTTTGTTTTTGGGTCAGGAGGCGTGCTTTTCCTAGTTGAACCTGCTATCACAAATTACGGAGACGGTCTTTGGTATGCTTTTGTGACTTCGACGACTGTCGGCTACGGGGATCTCCTAGCTGTGACCTTGATTGGAAGGATTACCAGTGTCTTCTTGACGATTTATGGGCTCATATTTTTTGGCTGTTTATCAGCTGTTATTATTAATTATTATACCGATTTAAATAAGGAAAGAGGAGAGGACAAATGACTGCCAATTATTCAACACGGGAATACCGTGAGAAATTATACGATGACCTTCATGTTCGATTGAGAGATACAGCGATTTTGATGTGTGCAATTTTTATTGCCTCTATCGGTCTAAATATGAATTCAACAGCTGTTATTATTGGAGCCATGTTAATTTCACCTCTCATGACACCGATTGTTGGACTGGGATTCGGTTTAGCTATTTTTGATACGCGTTTAATCAAGCAATCTCTAGAGGTTTTATTGACTCAAGTGTTGGTCAGTTTGCTTGTCTCGACTCTGTATTTCTGGATTTCTCCCTTGTCTTATGCAAGTAGCGAGTTGATCGCACGAACCTCTCCAACCATTTGGGATGTTCTCATTGCTATTGCTGGTGGGATTGCTGGTGTGATCGGTTCAAGGAAAAAAGAAGCAAACAATATCGTGCCAGGAGTAGCCATTGCTACAGCTTTGATGCCGCCTATCTGTACTGCTGGCTATGGTTTAGCTAATGGGAATGTACGATTTTTATTGGGGGCTCTCTATCTTTTCTTGATCAACTGTGTCTTTATCATGCTAGCCAACATTGTTGGAACAAGAATTTTGATGAGAAAATCTCCTTTAACTTCATTTAAAGAGCTGAGCATTAAAATGAGAATTGGCTTGATTTCTTTGATTGTATTGTTGATTCTTCCAGCTAGCTATTCGGCAGTTACTCTGACAATAGAACAAGCGCGCAAAGAAGGGATCAAACAGTTTGTAGGAAAAGAGTTCGCCAATTATACGGTTATTAATCAAGTCTACAAGTCAAGTAACAATGAATTGGTCTTGACGGTTGTTGGAGATCCGATTTCAGAAGAAGAATTAGAAACACTCCACCAAAAACAAGCCTCTTACGGTATTCAATCTGTTCAATTGAAAGTGAATCAAGTTCAGAACTCGCCAACATTAGATAGTGAAGCGACCAAGGAATTTTATGAAAACATTGACAAGTATATTGATCAAAAACTCTCTGAAAAAGATTCACAAAACGATCTCGTAAAAGAAAATGAAGCAGACAAGGATTGAGGACAATGAACTGAATCGGTTTTTACGCCGTGTTTTTCTTGTATCTTCCTCTTTCTTACTTATAGCAGGTTGTTTTTGCTTGAATAAGAAATAAATTAGAAGTTCTATCATCTAAGAAAAATGATGAAAAAAATCATTTAACTAATGGTGTGAACGTTTAGTGTTTATCAGCTCCATTCTCTGTAATTTTGGGGGTAAAATCCACACCATTTAGATAAAATTAGTTGAATTTGATTGGAAAAACGCTTTTATAAAAGCGGAGAAAAGTCTTGATATTACGCTGTTTTTAGTCCAACTGAAATTCATACTTTCCAAACCAGGTCTTAAGAAAAAAGGTAGAGAAAAAGGTAGAGTTTGGATTGAAATACAGTGCAATATATCGCATTTGGCAAAAAGAAAAAACGCTTTAAATCAGCGTTTTTCTTATGTATTGATTCGTATTGAACCCCTACTTAACTTCTGTAAACACTACGTGCTTGCGAAGTTTTGGTGAGTATTTCTTCAATTGAAGACGGTCTGGAGTGTTACGTTTGTTTTTAGAAGTAAGGTACAAGCGTTCACCAGATTCTTTGTGTTCAAGTGTGATATTTACGCGCATGGTATCTCCCTTCTATTATTCAGCTGATGCAGCTTTAGCGATTTTACGTCCTTTGTAGTATCCTTTAAGTGATACGCGGTGAGAACGTGAGTAATCTCCAGTAGTTTCGTCAAAGTTTACAGATGGAGCTGTTACTTTGTAGTGTGTACGACGTTTGTTTTTCTTCGCTTTTGAGGTGCGACGTGCAGGTACTGCCATTTTCTTTTCTCCTTTAGGTATTTAAATTCGATTCAATCTAGTGATTTTCATCAACCATACTAGGATAACACATTTTTTTTGTAAAGTAAAGTTACTTGACAAAAAAAGATAAAAAAATTAGAAGCTAGTAATCGAAATTTTCTGAAAATTCAAGAATTTTATTCTGTTCTTCATGCGGAAATTGTGCTATAATGGTAAAAACTGAAATGGGAGGGAACAAATGACAGAATTAGATACACGTCACCGCAGTAGCGTTTATGACAGTATGGTGAAATCACCAAACCGTGCCATGCTTCGTGCCACTGGAATGACAGATAAGGACTTTGAAACACCGATTGTGGGAGTGATTTCAACTTGGGCGGAAAATACACCATGTAACATTCACTTGCATGATTTTGGGAAATTGGCTAAAGAAGGTGTCAAATCTGCGGGCGCTTGGCCTGTTCAGTTTGGAACCATTACCGTAGCAGACGGGATCGCCATGGGAACGCCTGGTATGCGTTTCTCTCTAACATCTCGTGACATCATCGCGGACTCTATTGAGGCTGCGATGGGTGGTCACAACGTGGATGCCTTTGTCG
This sequence comes from Streptococcus sp. GMD6S, assembly GCF_000297015.1. The sequence continues at coordinate 11,041 of NZ_AJRH01000026.1, forward strand.
CTATCGGTGGCTGTGACAAGAACATGCCTGGTTCTATGATTGCCATTGCCAATATGGATATTCCAGCTATTTTCGCCTATGGTGGTACTATTGCACCGGGAAATCTTGATGGCAAAGACATTGACTTGGTTTCTGTCTTTGAGGGTATCGGAAAATGGAACCATGGTGACATGACAGCTGAGGACGTGAAACGTCTCGAATGTAATGCCTGCCCTGGCCCTGGTGGCTGTGGTGGTATGTATACAGCTAATACCATGGCAACTGCTATCGAAGTTCTCGGTATGAGTTTGCCAGGATCTTCATCTCATCCAGCTGAATCAGCTGACAAGAAAGAAGATATCGAAGCAGCAGGACGTGCTGTTGTCAAGATGCTGGAGCTTGGTCTCAAACCATCAGATATCTTGACTCGTGAAGCTTTTGAAGATGCCATCACTGTAACTATGGCTCTCGGTGGTTCTACAAATGCCACTCTTCACTTGCTTGCCATTGCCCATGCGGCTAATGTTGACTTGTCACTTGAGGACTTCAATACGATCCAAGAGCGCGTGCCTCACTTGGCTGACTTGAAACCATCTGGTCAGTATGTCTTTCAAGACCTCTACGAAGTCGGTGGTGTCCCTGCGGTTATGAAATACCTCTTGGCAAATGGTTTCCTTCATGGCGACCGCATCACATGTACTGGTAAGACAGTCGCTGAAAACTTGGCTGACTTTGCAGACCTTACACCAGGCCAAAAAGTCATTATGCCACTTGAAAATCCAAAACGTGCAGACGGTCCGCTTATCATCTTGAATGGGAACCTTGCCCCTGATGGTGCGGTTGCTAAAGTATCAGGTGTGAAAGTGCGTCGCCACGTTGGACCAGCTAAGGTCTTTGACTCAGAAGAAGATGCTATCCAGGCTGTTCTGACAGATGAAATCGTTGATGGCGATGTAGTTGTTGTCCGTTTCGTTGGGCCTAAGGGTGGTCCTGGTATGCCTGAGATGCTATCCCTTTCATCCATGATCGTTGGTAAAGGTCAAGGAGACAAGGTTGCCCTCTTGACGGATGGACGCTTCTCTGGTGGTACTTATGGTCTGGTTGTCGGACATATCGCTCCTGAAGCTCAGGATGGTGGACCGATTGCTTACCTCCGTACAGGTGATATCGTTACGGTTGACCAAGATACCAAAGAAATTTCCATGGCCGTATCAGAAGAAGAACTTGAAAAACGCAAGGCAGAAACAACATTGCCACCTCTTTACAGCCGTGGTGTTCTCGGTAAATATGCCCATATCGTATCATCTGCTTCACGCGGAGCCGTGACAGACTTCTGGAATATGGACAAGTCAGGTAAAAAATAAACTTAAAAAGCAAGCCATTTTCGGCTTGCTTCTTTTCATCTTCAAAAGTGATTTGCCTGCTTATACTCAATAAAAATCAAAGAGCAAACTAGAAAGCTAGGCGCAGGTTGCTCAAAGCACAGCTTTGGGGTTGGAGATAAAGCTGACGTGGTTTGAAGAGATTTTTGAAGAGTATTAACGAGGTGGCAGTCCAAGGGCAATACGGCCGTAGCGACTGATTCGTGTGATCTTCCAAGCAGGCGACCAGGTAACTTCAACCTTGACATCTTCGATACCCTCGATTTGTTTCAGACCTGCGACGATTTCGATAGGCAGGCTTTCGGCGCAATCACAGGCAGTATCGGTGAAGGTCATGACAATCTTACAGAGACCTGTTTCATCCAGATTGATTTCATAAATTAAGCCCAGATTGTACACATCCAATTCCACATCTGTATCAAAAACCTTCTCTAGTTTTTCGATAATTTGGTCTTGTAAAGCCAAAGCGCGGTCATTGATTTTGATATCGTCTCTCATAACAGTCCCTCCACCTGATAAATATCCTCTATTTTCTCATAATTCTGACAATTTGGCAAGTTTTTGATGAATTTTCTGAAAAATATGATAAAATGAAGAAAATATGGAATCAAGGGGAAGTCTATGGAGCAGATTGGAAAAGTCTTTAGACAATTACGAGAGTCAAGAAATATCTCGCTGAGACAAGCAACTGGGGGACAATTTTCGCCGTCCATGTTGTCCCGATTTGAAACAGGTCAGAGTGAGCTTTCGGTGGAAAAGTTTCTATTTGCCCTAGAAAATATATCTGCTAGTGTAGAGGAAATCCTCTTTCTGGCGAGAGGTTTTCAGTATGATACAGATTCGGAGTTGAGAAAAGAAATCACAGATGTTTTGGATTTAAAGAATATAGCACCTCTTGAGGACTTATATCGCAAGGAGTATCAAAAGCATGCCCATTCTCAAAACAAACAGAAACATATTCTAAATGCCATCATTATCAAGTCTTATATGAAGAGTATGGATGAAACGGTTGAGTTAACGGCAGAGGAAGGGAAAGTCCTTCATGACTACTTGTTTTCTACTGAGATTTGGGGAATCTATGAACTCAATTTGTTCTCAGTCAGTTCTCCGTTCTTGTCTGTTTCTCTTTTTACTAGATATGTACGAGAAATGGTCCGCAAATCCGATTTTCTAATGGAAATGTCTAGTAATCGAAACCTTTTTCATACTATGCTATTGAATGGTTTTTTAGCCAGCATTGAGTGTGAAGAATTTACCAATGCCTCTTATTTTAAACGTGTCATCAAAGAGCATTTCTACAAGGAAAATGAGACCTATTTCCGAATTGTCTATTTGTGGGCTGAAGGTCTTCTTGATAGCAAGCAGGGTAGAGTCAAGGAAGGTCAGAAAAAGATGGAAGATGCTGTCCATATTTTTGAGATGCTTGGTTGTAACAAATCTGCTGAATACTACAGAAATACAACCGATTGTTGAATATCTGCAAACTAAGAAAATAATTTGAAAATTTAAGCGATAGAACTTTTGACTACTCTCAGGTCGTTACAAAAGTTCTATCGTTTCTTTGCTCATTTTGTGTGTTGCATATATTCAAAAGTTTTCCCTTTCAATTTCTAAGTGCTATACTATAGTCATACTTCATATAGGGATTATAACAAGAAGGGAGATCACCTATGAAACTATTGTTTAGAAATCAAGCTTATCGACTCTTGACTTTGTCGCGCTTCTTCAATGCCTTTGGTGCTTCGATTTTTAACCTGGTATTTATCGTTTATGCATCGACCTTGCCACAAGCCTCTTTTGCTGTTGCTATGGCGAATATTGTCATGATTCTTCCGACTCTCTTTACAGTTTTTGTAGGGATTCGGGCAGATTACACAAGGGACAAGGTCAAATGGATGGTCTATAGCGGTTTGTTTCAGGCGGTTTTATTTTTTCTGGCAGCCCTAGTTGTTCAGCAAGCTAGTCTCTTTGCCTTTTCTAGCCTGTGTTTGATCAATGTCATCAGTGATGTGATCAGTGATTTTGCTGGTGGTTTGCGCATGCCCCTCGTTAAGGAAAAAGTAGCTGAAGGGGATCTGATGGAAGCTTATTCTTTTTCCCAGTTTATCACCTATATTTCAGCTATTGGTGGTCAAGCTTTTGGAGTTTGGCTCTTAGGTCTATCGGTCAACAATTTTTCCCTTGTTGCGGGAATCAATGCCTGCTTTTTCCTAGTATCAGCCTTTATTCTCTTTTTAGGAAAAAGCAAATTGAGTCTGTCAATGTCATCTGCTGATGGTAAAAAACTAAAAAATGAGAAGCTTTCTATCAAAGACCAGTTCCTAACAATTTACCGAAATTTACGTCTCGTTTTTCTTAAAGGTGGACAGAAAAACTTTGGTTTCATGATCTTTGCTGTCTTGCTTATTAATGCCTTGGGTGGGGCTTTAGGAAGCATCTATAACATCTTCTTTTTGAGCCATTCTCTCTTGAATTTTTCTTACACAGAGGCACTATTTATCAATCAATTCTGTGTTTTAGTAGCAATCATCATCAGTAGCCTTACGGGCAATGATTATTTTGGGAAGCAGTCTTTGCCTAGATTGATGATGTGGGCGACCGTAGGACTCAGTCTAATTGGTCTAGCTAATGTATTCAATCAAGTCGTGCTTGGTTTGCTATTTCTATTTTTAACTCTGTATGTGTCTGGTAAAGTTCAACCAAAGATTAGTGCCATGCTCATGAAAAATCTAGCTCCAGATGTTCTAGCTCGTACCAGTAATTTTTTAGGTTTATTGTTTACCTTATCCATACCTGTGGGAACAGCTTGTTTTTCACTTATAGCTGTATGGAATATACAGTTGACTTGGATGCTATTTGTTGGTCTTTCCTTGCTGGCTATTCTTTTGACAGTTATTAATCTCAAAAATGATATTTGAATCCTAATTTTATTCATACTGTTTTAATCCCTCTATTTATGGTAAAATAAGACTATTAAGTTTAAAGAGGATTCCCAATGAAATTACAAAAACCAAAAGGAACGCAGGATATTTTACCTGCTGAGTCTGCCAAGTGGCAGTACGTTGAGGGCTTTGCTCGTGAAATTTTCAAGCGCTATAACTATGCGGAAGTGCGCACGCCTATTTTTGAACACTACGAGGTCATCAGTCGTTCTGTCGGGGACACGACTGATATCGTAACCAAGGAAATGTACGACTTCTATGACAAGGGTGACCGCCATATCACCCTCCGTCCAGAAGGAACTGCGCCCGTTGTCCGTTCCTATGTGGAAAATAAACTCTTCGCACCAGAAGTGCAAAAGCCAAGTAAGTTCTATTACATGGGCCCTATGTTCCGTTATGAGCGTCCACAGGCAGGGCGTTTACGCCAATTTCACCAGATTGGTGTTGAGTGTTTTGGCTCTAGCAATCCAGCTACCGATGTGGAAACCATCGCTATGGCAGCTCATTTCTTGAAAGAAATCGGCATCCAAGGTGTCAAATTACACCTCAACACTCTCGGAAATCCTGAGAGCCGTGCGGCTTATCGTCAGGCCTTGATCGACTATTTGACACCACTCAAGGAGACCCTGTCGAAGGATAGCCAACGTCGTTTGGAGGAAAATCCTCTCCGTGTCTTGGACTCTAAGGAAAAAGATGACAAGGTGGCAGTAGAGAATGCGCCGTCTATCTTGGACTTCCTTGATGAAGAAAGCCAAACTCACTTTGATGCTGTGCGTCAGATGTTGGAAAATCTGGGTGTAGACTATATCATCGATACCAATATGGTGCGTGGTCTGGACTACTACAACCACACGATTTTTGAATTCATCACTGAAATCGAGGGCAATGAATTGACCGTCTGTGCAGGAGGTCGCTACGATGGCTTGGTTGCCTACTTTGGTGGTCCTGAAACTGCTGGATTTGGTTTTGGACTTGGTGTAGAGCGCCTGCTTCTCATCCTTGAAAAGCAAGGTGTAACCCTCCCTATCGAAAATGCCCTAGATGTCTATATCGCAGTCTTGGGTGAAGAAGCAAATGTCAAGGCCTTGGAATTGGTACAAGCCCTTCGCCAACAAGGATTCAAAGCAGAACGTGACTACCTCAACCGAAAGCTCAAAGCTCAGTTCAAGTCAGCCGATGTCTTTGCGGCTAAGACCCTCATCACGCTAGGAGAGAGCGAAGTCGAAAGCAGACAAGTGACGGTTAAGAACAACCAAACACGAGAAGAAGTTCAAGTATCCCTTGAGACCATCAGCCAAAACTTCTCAGACATCTTTGAAAAATTAGGCTTTTAATAGTAGAAAAACTGGTCAGGACCTTACTCCTGACCGTTTTCTTTTGCAAAATGACAAAAATCATAAACTTTTTGACAAATATAGTTGTCAAAAAGAAAAAGATGTGTTACAATGTAAGCAAGTTAAGAGTGAAGGAGAAAGGAATGCTTAAAAATCGTTTAAAAGAGCTTCGGGCTCGCGATGGTCTCAATCAAACAGAGCTGGCCAAACTAGCTGGCGTGTCCAGACAGACCATTAGCCTACTAGAACGGGACGAATACACCCCGTCCATTGTGATCGCCCTGAAGATTTCGCAGATATTCAATGAACCAGTCGAGTCGGTATTTCGGATAGAGGAGGACGAGTGATGAACAAGTATAAAGTGATTTATTATATGAGTGTTTTTGCCTTTATTGTGAATGCTTTTGCTATGATTGGAACATTACTGGGTTGGTTCTATTTTGTTGAAAGTAAGTATTTGTTTTGGATTAATTTAGTCCTCTTGTCCATTTTCAATCGGTTGAAGAAAAAGGAGAAAAATGATGAACAAGTATAAAGTAATCTATTATGTAGTTGCCATAGCTCTATTAGTCAGCGTATTTCTACTGATTGGGATGGACCTAGGCTGGTTTAATCCATATCAAAGCGACCAATTTGTTTGGACCTACTTTGCTCTCATCCCAGTAGTTGACTGGATTGAAAAGAAATTCAAAAATCTAGCAAGTGAAAAAGGAGAATGAATATGAAAGAGTTTTTAGCGGGTTTTCAAGTCGATACTGAGCACAAAGAACTTGCGGGTGTTTGTGCAGGTTTAGGAAATTATTTTAACATTCAAGCCAATATCGTTCGTTTGGTGACAGTCTTCTTGTTTCTCTCTTCTACGGAGATTGGTATTATAACAGTAACTCTCTATGCCTATCTAGCAGGTTGGCTTGGCAATGAACCCTTGGGGGATGGAGCAAAAAAAGCTAGAAACCAAGCTATTCTCTTACTTGCTGTTTGTTTGATTTTGGTGTCACTTGGAACAGAAGGCTTGACCGCTATCTTTGAGTCAGGTAAGGACTTTGGTCAGTGGTTGGTTGGATTAGTTTAGAAAGAGGATGAATATGAAAAAGAAACGTGGATTGTTATTTTTAATGGCTTTGATCTTGGGAGGCTTCTTGGGCATGTTTGCAGAGATGTTTAAGGCCTATACCGAAAACTACGGAACCATTTTAGATGTCAAAACCGTGACTCCATGGATATCATCTATTTGTTTACTGTTAGGTTTCATTAGTATGTTTTTGACTTTCGATTTCTTAAAGAAAAGCAGAAAATTTCACTCCTTGTATCAAGAGGAAATGGATGATGATCTGAATGAAACCTATTATGTACAAATGTATCGTAATCTCGAGTTTGGAACTATTGCTTTTAATAGTGCAGGCGTAGCGATTTTTTTGGCTCTTTTCATCTCAGGTAGTGAAGTAATTGTACTAAATATCAGCTATATAACCTTATCTCTTTCTTTTTTGGCATTAGTGATGATTTTCAGTGCTCAAAAATATCTCTATAAGACCATTGCGATCGTTCGTCAGTTTGATTTGGAATTCTTCTCTACACCAAAAGATGTCTTGGACTATATAAACTCCTACGATGAAGGGGAGCGCAAGGCTAATTTGGAACAAAGTTTTCGAATTTTATTCCAATTAAACCAGTATGTCTTGCCAGCTCTCTATTTTCTAATCGTTCTCTTTTCCTTACTGACAGGAGAGATTCAGTTACTAGCCTTCTTGCTTGTAGGAGCGATCCATATTTATATCAATGTGATGCAATTACCTATGGTAAAACGTTATTTCAAATAGGAGTCTTTTATGAAATTACTTAAAAATCTTGGCTGGTTTCTTCTAGCTGTTCTATCCTTTTTCTTTGGCTATGGTCTGGTTCAGAGTACGGCGCTGTCAGCTCTTGGACTAGGGGCTTCAATCTTTGGAGTCTTACCACTTTATGTCGTCCTATCAGGGGCCTATGTTTATGGAGTTTACAGATGGTATCAGACAGAAAAGGTTAGCATCCAGACGACAGCTTTTAATCGTTATATCTGGTTGCCTACTCTGGTTTTGCTAGTGGCGATTACAGCCCAGTTCTTTTTGCCAGAAGATCCGTCAGTCAATCAACAAATCGTATCACAATTGACAGTTGCTCAGCCTGTATTTGGTTTCTTTATGGTGGTAGTCTTTGCTCCTCTGACGGAAGAACTCATCTTTAGAGGGATGCTGGCGCGCTATCTCTTTCCTAAGCAGAACAACAGCAAACAGACAGCTCTGTTTCTCCTCGTATCAAGTGTGCTTTTTGCCTTGATTCATTTTCCAGGGACTTTGCAACAGTTTTTAGTTTATGCTAGTCTGGGATTAAGTTTGGGTCTGGCTTATGTAAGCCGAAAAGGTCTTCTTTATAGTATTTCTCTCCACGCTTTGAATAATTTAATCGGCTTTTTGATGATACTCATGCTATAATAGAGTCAGGAGGTCACATGAAACGAGTAATTTTATTAGCAGTGATACAGGCGGTCGTTCTCTTCTTTATCATCGGGGCACTTGCCTATGCCTTTAAAGGCGATTTCTTTTACAACTATCTAGCAGTTGTCTTTGCGCCTATTGCAGGTGTCTTGCGTTTTGCTTCGGCTTATGCGACGGAGATTGTTCTACCTAAAAAGGCAGCTGAGATTGCTGAAAAGCGTAAAAAAGGTTAAGAATCATAAGCAGAGAATCCGATGACGTTTTCATCGGATTTTTTGTCTGTTCGTTTTGATTTCTAAAGACAATCAAACTTTTCTGCTGATTTTCATGAAGAGCCTGCGCTTTTATGGTAAAATAGTAACAGAATAAAAGAGGAGAGAAAACATGAAACGTAGTATGTATGCTGGTCGTGTTCGTGAGGAACACATCGGACAAGAAATGACCTTGAAAGGATGGGTTGGCCGTCGTCGTGACCTTGGTGGTTTAATCTTTATCGACCTTCGTGACCGTGAAGGAATCATGCAGTTGGTTATCAACCCTGAAAAAGTATCTGCAGAGGTTATGGCAACAGCTGAAAGCCTTCGTAGCGAATTTGTCATTGAGGTCACTGGACAAGTTGCTGCACGTGAGCAAGCCAATGATAAGTTGCCAACGGGTGCAGTTGAGTTGAATGTGACAGCTCTGGCAGTGCTGAATACAGCTAAAACAACACCTTTTGAGATTAAAGATGGGATTGAGGCCAATGACGATACACGTTTGCGTTACCGTTACCTTGACCTTCGTCGTCCAGAAATGCTAGAAAACCTTAAGCTTCGTGCTAAGGTGACTCACTCTATCCGTAATTACTTGGATGAGTTGGAGTTTATCGATGTGGAGACGCCATTCCTTTCTAAATCAACGCCAGAAGGGGCGCGTGACTATTTGGTGCCATCTCGTGTCAATAAAGGGCATTTCTACGCTCTTCCTCAAAGTCCACAAATCACTAAGCAACTCTTGATGAATGCTGGATTTGACCGTTACTACCAAATCGTTAAATGTTTCCGTGATGAGGACTTGCGTGGTGACCGTCAGCCTGAGTTCACCCAGGTCGACTTGGAAACATCCTTCCTTACGGAGCAGGAGATCCAAGATATTACAGAAGGATTGATTGCGCGCGTGATGAAAGAAACAAAAGGCATCGACGTGACGCTTCCATTTCCTCGTATGAAATACGATGATGCGATGGCTCTTTACGGTTCTGACAAGCCTGATACCCGTTTTGACATGTTGCTTCAGGACTTGACAGAAGTTGTCAAGGGTGTTGATTTTAAAGTCTTCTCAGAAGCGCCTGCTGTTAAAGCCATTGTAGTCAAAGGAGCTGCAGACAACTACTCACGTAAAGACATTGACAAGATGACCGAAGTAGCTAAACAGTACGGTGCTAAAGGTCTTGCTTGGGTCAAGGTTGTGGATGGAGAATTAAACGGACCAGTTGCCAAGTTCTTGACTGGGATCCAAGCAGACTTGACTGCAGCACTTGGTCTTGAAGATAAGGATTTGGTTCTCTTTGTGGCGGATACGCTTGAAGTGGCGAATGCAACACTAGGTGCCCTTCGTGGACGTATTGCCAAAGAGCTTGGCTTGATTGATAACGATAAGTTCAACTTCCTTTGGGTGGTTGATTGGCCAATGTTTGAATGGTCTGAAGAAGAAGACCGCTACATGAGCGCCCACCATCCATTTACCCTTCCACAGGAAGAAACAGCTCACGAATTAGAAGGTGATTTGGCTAAGGTTCGTGCCATTGCTTACGATATCGTCTTGAACGGTTATGAGCTTGGTGGTGGTAGCCTTCGTATCAACCAAAAAGACCTTCAAGAACGCATGTTTAAGGCTCTTGGTTTCTCGGCTGAAGAAGCAAATGACCAGTTTGGTTTCCTTCTTGAAGCCATGGACTATGGTTTCCCACCACACGGTGGTTTGGCGATCGGACTTGACCGTTTTGTGATGCTCTTAGCAGGAGAAGAAAATATCCGTGAAGTCATTGCCTTTCCTAAGAACAACAAGGCAACCGACCCAATGACACAAGCTCCATCAACAGTCGCTCTCAAACAACTAGAGGAACTCAGCTTACAAGTAGAAGAAGATGAAACAAGCAAAACAAATTAAGCGGTGCCGCTATTATCTGCGCCGCTTTGCTTATCAGATAAAAATCTTACGAGTTTTACAAAGTATCTCTCGAGAAAAATATGATGAGAAAGTATCGGCCTCTCTGGTTTATGGCTTTTTGTCAGCGGTAGCAGTCAATTTCTTTTTTCAACCAGGGCACGTTTACTCCAGTGGTGCGACGGGTCTGGCACAGATTATCTCTGCCTTGAGTAATCACTGGTTTGGTTTTTACATTCCGATATCGCTAACCTTTTATGCTATCAATTTTCCGTTGATGATTTTGGCTTGGTATCAGATTGGGCATAAGTTTACAATCTTTACCTTTATCACAGTATCCATGAGTTCCCTCTTTATCCAGCTTGTGCCAGTTGTGACCTTGACAGAGGATCCCATTATCAATGCTCTCTTTGGGGGTGTTGTCATGGGCTTGGGGATCGGCTTTGCTTTACGCAATAATATTTCCAGTGGAGGTACAGATATTGTCAGCCTGACCATTCGCAAGAAAACAGGGAAAAATGTCGGTAGTATTTCTTTCTTAGTGAATGGGACGATTATGCTGATAGCAGGTTTGACCTTTGGTTGGAAATACGCTCTCTACTCCATGATTACCATATTTGTCTCCAGTCGTGTGACAGACGCGGTCTTTACCAAGCAAAAACGCATGCAGGCCATGATTGTGACCAATAATCCTGATAAAGTAATTGCAAAAATCCATAAAAAATTGCACCGCGGAGCAACTATGATCCACGATGCAGAAGGAACCTATAATCATGAGAGAAAAGCAGTCTTGATTACGGTTATCACACGAGCAGAGTTTAATGATTTTAAACACATCATGAAACAGGTTGATCCGACAGCCTTTGTCTCTGTATCAGAAAATGTCCACATCCTAGGACGATTCGTAGAAACAGACAATTAATAATACTCAAAAGACCAGCCGCAAGGCTGGTCTTTATTTTTCGATAATTTTGTGTTCAATCAACTGACGGTAACAAATCTGTTTATTGTTTTTAGCATCGTTGATGATCTGAAGAATGGTTTCAAAGGAAACGCGCCCAAGTTCCAGACTATTGATATCCACATAAGCTACAAGATCAAGTCGAGGATTGACAGAGTCGAAACTCAAGACAGGAACTTTTAGCTGATACTTACTGATATAGTCACAAACTCCTTCTGCAAGGAGACTATCGGTTGTGATGATAGCGTCAATCTGCGGATCGTGATTGAACAGGAGTTCACTGAACTGATACCCTTTTTCTTCTAGAAATTCGGTCGCAAAGTAGGTTAAGTTGGTATCAATCGGAAGTTGGTGTTGTTTGAGTGCGGACTCATAGCCAGTTAGACGATCTTGCGTTACGAAGAGTCGCTTTGTACCCCCGATAAAGGCAATTCGTTTGCATCCTTTTTTGATGAAATACTCTGTCGCATCAAAGCCAGCTTGGACATTGTCATTATCAACAAGAGGGATAAAGGGTGAAGTGGATTTTCCGAGAATGAGGAAAGGGAACTGCTCATCAGCTACTAGCTTGACCAGAGGGTCTTCTTCCTCAGCGTAGAGGAAAATCAAACCGTCAACACGCTTGCCATAAACCATCTGAGAAATCGCATTGAGACGTTCTTTCTCATCTTTCCCCGTTGCAATCTGAATAGCGTAGTGGTTTTCAGACGCAACTTGGGCGATACCTCGAAGGACAGATGGGAAGAAAGGATTTTGGTAAAAGGCATCCGAGTCGTCAGGCAATACCAAACCGATAACCTGAGTATAGCTGCTAACTAGGCTACGAGCATTGAGATTGGGATGGTAGTTGAGTTCCTTCATAGCCTTGCGAACTCGTTTTTTGGTTTCATCACTAATCGTTGATTTGTTTTGAATAACACGGGTTACGGTTGAAGGTGAGACACCTGCAGCCTTGGCCACATCTTTAATCGTAACGGGCATAAAAATCTCCTATTTATGATAATCTGGATCGCGGTAATGTGTTTTATAAAAGATGGTGACCAGATAAAGAACAAAAAGAATGTTTTGTACAGTGATAAGGGTTGTCATATTTTGGCCAAAAAGTCCCAAAACAAGCGTAATCAGAGTTGGTAATCCTAAACAGTTCAAGATAAAATGGTAGCACTCTTTAAAGCTCCTAAATGAAAAGAGGCGTGATTTTTTGGTGATATAAAGGAGAAGACTAGCTCCAAGAGAGACAATGAAGAAATTCAATCCAAAGAGGAAGCTAGCACCAAGGACGAGAAAGAGACTGATATAGACACGGTTCTGTTGGTACCAGTCTTTAGAAATAGCCTGGGTTAAAGTTTCCTTACTCTGGAAACTCTCCGTTTGAATGGCGTGGTAGCGAATGCGGGTCAGTTCCTTGCTTTCCTTGCTGATGATGAGTTCTTCAGTATCAAAATGAAGTTGCAAATCCTTTGGCAATTCCTTACTTGGACTTGGACCAATCAGAAGAGAAGCTTGCTGATTTTTAGTTCCAGCATAGCTCAGTTTTCCATCTACTATCTGCGCATTCTCCGACAAATCCATGATTGCTTCATCTGTCAGGGGTGTGTAGACATTATCGATAAAGGTATCCAGTGGATACGTTTCCTGTGAGCTGTTTTGAATGGCAATTGGAATCATGGACAAGCTGATGAGGAAAATGCTAGTAAAGAGGAGTTGAAACCAGTTGAGTCCAAAACGTTTTGACAGGGGCTTACGAAATCCCCAAATACTTGAAAAATATGAAAATGGATATGGAAGCATTTGTATCTTTCTAAAAGGTGTTTTCTATATGAGTATTATTATATAGAGAAATGTGCTTTATTTCAAGTCTAGTAGATAAATTGCTTACTGAAAAGCTGATTTTGCTACTATTTGCGGTCTTGTGTCTAATCTTTCAACTTTAGAAACAAGATCAAAATGAAAAAGGGTGGCGGGGATAAATTATCCCTTGTCGCCACCACTTGTAAGTCCTGAAACAAAGTTCTTTTGTAAGAAGAAGAAGAGAATACAGATTGGAAGGGCGATGAGGATAGCACCTGCTGAGAAGTAGGCAATCTTCAAGTTTTTCACATTGCTGACAAAGGTCTGTAGACCAACGGCAACTGTAAAGTATTCTTTCTCACGAAGCAAGAAACTAGAGAGGATATAGTCTCCGAAAGGTCCCATGAAGGCCCAGAGCGCTTGTACTGCAACCATTGGACGAACGAGTGGGAGAACAATTTGCCAGAAGCGACGGAAGTGTCCTGCACCATCTAGTTTTGCTGATTCATCAAGAGACATCGGTACTGTGTCGAAGTAGCCTTTCATCAACCAAGCATTCATCGGGATACCTCCACCAACATAAAGGAAGATGAGGAACCAGCTTTGGTTAAGGGCATTCAACATAAGGGCCATAACGAAGAAGGCTGTCAAAGCGGCCATAGTTGGCACCATTTGGATGATCAAGAAGAAGACCAAACTTTGTTTACGAGCCAAGAAGTTGTAACGGCTGTAGGCATAACCAGCAAGTACGATGATACTTGTTTGAACAGCCATTGTAATCAAGGCGATAATCAAAGTGTTGAGGTACCAAGTGCCGTACAAGGTTTCAGTGAAGAGCCCTTGGAAGTTGGCAAAGCTAAAGTCGACGTTAGCATCTAGTTTAAAGGCTACCACGTTACCAGACTTGAAGGCTGACATAATGGTGATCAAAAGTGGATAAATAATGACGATTGATAAGCCAATCAAGTAGAGGTAAGTGAGGGTTTGAGTCAGTCTACGTTTGAGTTTGATTGAGTTATTCATCTTAGACGTCCTCCATATCAAATGCGTGTAGTTTCTTGAATGCGATCATAGAGATAGAGATGACAATGATAGAGATGATCAAGGTAACAGCTGCCGCCATAGAGTATTGAGGAGATGTACCTGTTGTCAAACGATAAATCCATGAGATCAAGATATCAGTTGAACCGGCTCCACCACCAACGCTACCAGGACCTCCGCCGTTGAAGAGGTACATGATAGAGAAGTTGTTAAAGTTGAAGGTGTATTGGCTGATCAATGTTGGAGCTGCAACAGCCAAAATCATAGGGAAAGTGATGTTGCGGAATTTTTGCCAAGCATTGGCACCATCGATGTAAGCCGCTTCGTAGAGGTCGTTAGGAATCGACTGCAAGATACCCAAAGTCAAAACGTAGATGTATGGGAATCCTAGCCAACCTTGCATCATAATCAAGGCAATCTTAGTCCAAGTTGGGTCTGTTTTCCAAGGGATAAGCGCTCCGTCAAGGAAAGGAAGGA
>NZ_AJRH01000027.1:0-20831 GCF_000297015.1 Streptococcus sp. GMD6S
GCAGATTGTGATATAATAGATAGTAATGAGTTTTTTAGAATAAACTAAAGGAGAATATAAATGATCTATGCAGGAATCCTAGCCGGAGGAACTGGCACACGCATGGGAATCAGTAATTTACCAAAACAATTCTTGGAGTTGGGTGATCGACCTATTTTGATCCACACAATTGAAAAATTCGTCTTAGAACCAAGTATTGAAAAAATTGTAGTTGGAGTTCATGGAGACTGGGTGTCACACGCTGAGGACCTAGTTGACAAGTATCTTTCTCTCCACAAGGATCGCATCATCATTACCAAAGGTGGGGCTGATCGCAATACCAGTATCGAGAAGATTATAGAAGCCATTAATGCCTATCGTCCAATCACTCTAGAAGATATCGTGGTTACCCACGACTCTGTTCGTCCTTTTATCACACTTCGCATGATTCAGGACAATATCAAACTTGCTCAAGATCATGATGCGGTTGACACAGTAGTAGAAGCGGTTGATACCATTGTTGAAAGTACAAATGGTCAGTTTATCACGGATATTCCAAATCGTGCTCACCTCTATCAAGGTCAAACACCTCAGACATTCCGTTGCAAGGATTTCATGGATTTGTATGGTTCCCTATCTGATCAAGAAAAGGAAATCCTGACGGATGCATGTAAAATTTTTGTTATCAAAGGAAAGGATGTTGCTCTAGCTAAAGGGGAATATTCAAACCTTAAAATCACAACGGTGACAGACTTGAAAATCGCGAAAAGCATGATTGAGAAAGACTAAGGCTATGATTAATCAAATTTATCAACTGACCAAACCAAAGTTTATCAATGTAAAATATCAAGAAGAGGATATTGATCAGGAGAATCATATCCTGATTCGTCCAAATTATATGGCGGTTTGTCATGCGGATCAACGTTACTATCAAGGGAAGCGTGATCCAAAGATATTGGCTAATAAACTTCCTATGGCCATGATTCATGAGTCTTGTGGAACTGTTATTTCAGATCCGACTGGGACTTATGAAGTCGGTCAAAAGGTAGTTATGATTCCCAATCAACCGCCTATGCAGAGTGACAAGGAGTTCTACGAGAACTACATGACCGGAACCTACTTCCTATCAAGTGGTTATGATGGCTTTATGAGAGAATTTGTCTCTCTTCCAAAAGATCGTGTTGTGTCTTATAATGACATTGAGGACACAGTTGCAGCCATTACTGAGTTTGTGAGTGTTGGTATGCATGCCATGGATCGTTTCTTAAATCTTGCTCATAGCAAGAGAGAGCGCATCGCTGTTATCGGAGATGGTAGTTTGGCCTTTGTGGTTGCAAATATTATCAATTATACCTTGCCAGAAGCAGAGATTATCGTGATTGGACGCCATTGGGAAAAACTGGAACTCTTCTCTTTTGCAAAAGAGTGCTATATTACTGATAATATCCCAGAGGATTTGACCTTTGATCATGGATTTGAGTGTTGCGGTGGTGATGGTACAGGACCAGCTATCAATGACCTGATTCGCTATATTCGTCCACAGGGAACGATTCTCATGATGGGAGTGAGTGAATACAAGGTTAATATCAATACACGAGATGCTTTGGAAAAAGGATTGTTATTAGTAGGATCATCTCGCTCAGGACGCGTCGATTTTGAGAAGGCCATTCAAATGATGGAAGTTAAAAAGTTTGCAAATCGTCTGAAGAATATCCTTTATGTTGAAGAACCAGTGAGAGAAATCAAGGACATTCACCGTGTCTTTGCTACAGACCTTAATACTGCTTTCAAAACAGTATTTAAGTGGGAAGTGTAGAAGATGGAGGTTAATTGTGGAGAAACTCATCAAAGAAAAAATTTCTTCTTTACTATCTGATGAAGAGGAAGTACTCAGTGTTGAACAGTTGGGAGGCATGACCAACCAAAACTATTTGGTTAAAACAACCAACAAACAGTATATTGTGAAATTTTTTGGTAAAGGGACTGAAAAACTCATCAATCGTCAAAATGAAAAGTACAATCTTGAACTTTTAGAGGATTTAGATTTAGATGTCAAAAATTACCTCTTTGATATTGAGTCAGGGATTAAAGTAAATGAATACATCGAATCAGCAGTAACTCTTGATTCAACATCAATCAAGTCCAAGTTTGAAAAGATTGCACCAATTTTACAAACCATCCATGCTTCAGGGAAAGAATTAAGAGGAGAGTTTGCTCCTTTTGAGGAAATCAGCAAATATGAATCCTTGATTGAGGGAGCTATCCCTTATGAAAACTATGAAGCTGTAAGAAAAGATGTATTTTCACTAGAAAAGAGATTGGCTGATTTGGGTGTTGATAGAAAGTCCTGTCACATCGATTTGGTTCCAGAAAACTTCATCGAGTCACCTCAAGGTCGCTTGTATTTGATTGACTGGGAATACTCTTCCATGAATGATCCAATGTGGGATTTGGCAGCACTTTTCTTAGAGTCTGAATTTACAAAGCAAGAGGAAGATGCTTTCCTTTCCTACTATGAAAGTGACAAAACGCCTGTATCACGTGAGAAGATTCGTATCTATAAAATCTTGCAAGATACTATCTGGAGTTTGTGGACAGTGTACAAAGAAGCTCAAGGAGCTGATTTTGGAGATTACGGTATCAACCGTTACCAAAGAGCTGTCGAGGGTTTGACTTATTATGGAGGTTAGGATGAAGAATAAAAATGGTGTTTCTTTTGGTCTGCTCTCTGGTATCTTCTGGGGATTAGGTCTAACGATTAGTGCTTATATCTTTTCAATTTTTACAAATCTCTCACCTTTTGTGGTGGCTGCTGCTCATGATTTCTTGAGTATCTTTATCTTGTTAGCTTTTCTTTTGGTAAAAGAAGGAAAAGTTCGCCTCTCTATTTTCTTAAATATTCGAAATGTGAGTGTTATAATCGGAGCTTTACTAGCAGGACCAATTGGTATGCAGGCCAATCTTTATGCGGTTAAATATATCGGTAGTTCACTAGCTTCATCTGTATCAGCTATCTATCCAGCAGTTTCAGTTTTTCTAGCCTTCTTCATTTTGAAACACAAGGTTTCAAAGAATACAGTATTTGGTGTTTTCTTGATTATTGCAGCTATCATTGCTCAAACCTATAAGGTTGAACAAGTTAACTCGTTTTACATTGGGATTCTTTGTGCCCTTATCTGTGCCATTGCCTGGGGGAGCGAAAGTGTTCTCAGCTCCTATGCTATGGAAAGTGATTTAAGTGAAATTGAAGCCTTGTTAATCCGACAAGTAACCTCATTCTTGTCCTATCTTGTGATTGTGCTCTTTTCACACCATTCATTTGCAGAAGTGGCAGATGGGCAGTTACTAGGCCTCTTGCTTGTCTTTGCAGCCTTTAACATGATTTCCTACTTAGCTTATTATATCGCCATTAATCGTTTGCAACCTGCGAAAGCGACAGGTTTGAATGTGAGCTATGTAGTTTGGACTGTCTTATTTGCAGTTGTTTTCTTGGGTGCACCGCTAGATATGCTGACAATCATCACTTCACTTATTGTTATGGCTGGTGTTTATATTATTATTAAAGAATAAAGGAGATTCGTGTGAAAGCGATTATTTTAGCAGCGGGCTTAGGAACTCGTCTACGCCCTATGACTGAAAATACACCAAAAGCTTTGGTTAAGGTTAATCAAAAACCCTTGGTAGAATACCAAATTGAGTTTTTGAAAGAGAGAGGAATTGATGAGATTATCATCGTTGTCGGTTACCTCAAAGAACAATTTGACTACCTAAAAGAAAAATATGGTGTCCGTTTAGTCTTTAACGACAAGTATGCTGATTACAATAACTTTTACTCACTTTATCTAGTAAAAGAAGATTTGGCTAACAGCTACGTCATCGATGCAGATAACTATCTTTTCAAAAATATGTTTCGAAACGATCTTAAACGTTCTACCTATTTTAGCGTTTATCGTGAAGACTGTACGAACGAGTGGTTCTTGGTTTACGGTGATGACTACAAGGTTCAAGACATTATTGTTGACAGCAAGGCTGGTCGCATTCTGAGCGGAGTTTCATTCTGGGATGCACCAACTGCTGAGAAGATTGTTGGCTTTATTGACAAAGCTTACGAAAGTGGTGAATTTGTTGATCTCTACTGGGACAACATGGTTAAGGATAATATCAAAGAATTAGATGTCTATGTCGAAGAATTAGAAGGAAATAGCATCTATGAAATTGATAGTGTAAAGGACTACCATAAGTTAGAAGAGATTTTATCTACTATTGAGTAAGGAAAGAGAAGAAGGCTTGGGCCTTCTTTTTTTGTGGATTTTACAACAAGAATGTTTGATATTGATTGTATTCTTTAAATGAAACAAAAATTACAAAAAAAAGAACAAAATAAAACAAAAATTATTGACAACGATTTCATATAGTGTTATACTTATAGCATAAAAGATAATTGAAAGAAGGGAAAATGTTATGGGATTAGATCATTTCTTTGACAAAAACCTAGTGTTTTGCTTAGAAGCGAATAATCAAGAACAACTCTTTGATCAGGTAGCAAGCTTGTTGGAAGAACGAGAAATTGTCACTCCAACTTATCGTGAAGCCTTGATCACGCGTGAAAAGTCATTTCCAACTGGTTTAGATATGGAATTTCTAGGAAAGGACTTGCCAAATGTAGCGATTCCTCATACAGATATTGTTCATAATCTAGCTGAGAAAGTAGTGGTTGTTCGATTAGAAAAACCAGTAACTTTTCACAATATGATAGCTCCTGATAAGGAAGTAGAAGTATCCCTACTCTTCTTTATCATTAACAACTCAAGTTCAAGTCAAACAAATATTCTGGCTCAGTTGATGGACTTTTTCACAGGAAATGGACATCTGGAAGATCTATCAAAAATTTCCGAACCAGAAAAACTTTATGCTTACATTGCTGAAGCAACCGCTTAATCTTGTCTATTAAAATATAAAATCGGAGGAAATCCAAATGATTAAAATTCTTGCTGCCTGCGGTGCAGGTGTTAACTCAAGTCACCAAATTAAAAGTGCTCTAGAAGAAGAACTTTCAAACCGTGGTTATGATGTTCACTGTGATGCAGTCATGGTGAAAGATGTAAACGAAGACCTTATCAAGGGCTACGATATCTTTACACCAATCGCTGCAACTGACCTTGGTTTTGAACCAGGTATTCCAGTAATTGAAGCTGGCCCAATCTTGTTCCGTATTCCAGCGATGAGCGCTCCAGTATTTGACAATATTGAAGCAGCTATCAAAGAACACGGACTAAGCTAATTTATTCTTTATCTTGTTAACATTCATATAACTAAAAAAACGGGAGGAACTATTATGGATGTCATTATCGAACTAGCCAATAAGCTGTTCAAACCTATCTTGGATATGGGTGGACCAATTATCATGCTGATCATTTTGACAGTATTGGCTCTACTTTTTGGAGTGAAATTCTCCAAAGCGCTTGAAGGTGGTATTAAACTTGCCATCGCTCTTACTGGTATCGGTGCTATCATCGGTATGCTCAATGGAGCTTTCTCAGAATCACTTAAAAAATTCGTTGAAAACACTGGTATCCATTTGAACATCACTGACGTTGGTTGGGCACCACTTGCTACCATCACTTGGGGCTCTGCTTGGACACTTTACTTCTTGCTAGTAATGTTGATTGTCAACGTTGTGATGCTTGCAATGAAGAAAACGGATACACTTGACGTCGATATCTTCGATATCTGGCACTTGTCAATAACTGGTCTTTTGATTAAATGGTACGCAGATAACAATGGAGTTAGCCAAGGAGTTTCACTCTTCATCGCAACTGCAGCAGTTGTCCTTGTAGGTATTTTGAAGATCATCAACTCTGACCTGATGAAACCAACATTCGACGATCTTCTTAATGCACCAAGTTCATCACCAATGACTTCAACACACATGAACTACATGATGAACCCAGTTATCATGGTTTTGGATAAGATTTTTGAAAAATTCTTCCCAGGTCTTGATAAATATGACTTTGATGCTGCTAAATTGAACAAAAAAATCGGTTTCTGGGGATCTAAATTCTTTATCGGTTTCATCCTTGGTATTGTTATTGGTTTTATGGGGACTCCACAACCTGTTGAAGGACTTAAAGATGCTGCAAACTGGCAAGAAGTTATTAAAGGTTGGTTGTCTCTTGGTTTAACAGCCGGTGTAGCTTTGGAACTCTTCTCACTTATCGGATCTTGGTTCATCGCAGCCGTAGAACCACTTTCACAAGGTATTACAAACGTTGCTACTAAACGTCTTCAAGGACGTAAATTCAACATCGGTCTTGACTGGCCTTTCATCGCTGGTCGTGCTGAAATCTGGGCTTGTGCTAACGTACTTGCTCCAATCATGCTAGTAGAAGCTGTTCTTCTTTCAAACGTCGGTAATGGTATCTTGCCTCTTGCAGGTATCATCGCTATGGGTGTGACCCCAGCTCTCTTGGTTGTTACACGTGGTAAATTGCTCCGTATGATTATCTTCGGAACACTCTTGTTGCCTCTCTTCCTTCTTTCTGGTACTCTTATCGCACCATTTGCAACAGAACTTGCTAAAGGTGTAGGTGCCTTTCCTAAAGGTGTAGATAGTGCTCAATTGATTACTCACTCAACTCTTGAAGGACCAATTGAAAAACTATTTGGTTGGGCAATCGGTAATGCTACAACAGGTGATATCAAAGCAATCCTTGGTGCAGCAGCCTTCCTTGTATTCTATGTAGGTATCTTTGCTTGGTATAGAAAACAAATGATCAAACGTAACGAAGAATACGCAGCAAATGCTAAATAATTCGCTCCTATAAAATGTAAATTGTGAAAACTAGGTTGTTAATTTCCTACATTGGGAGTGGCAACCTAGTTTTTTATATAAAAATCTAAAAATAGTTGGAGAATATTATGGTAATTGAAATCAAATCAGACCAGTTAACGGTCCAGTTTAAAATCTTAGGTGGCGCCTTGTCGTCAATCAAGGACCGAGAAGGCATTGAGTATTTGTGGCAAGGAGATGCCACTTACTGGAGTGGACAAGCGCCAGTACTTTTTCCAATCTGTGGCTCTTTAAGAGAAGATACAGCCTTCTACAGTCATGCAGATGGAACAGAGACGAAAGGAAACATTCCTCGCCATGGTTTGGTCCGTAAAAAAGAATTTGAGTTGGTTGATCAAACAGAAAACAGCGTAACCTTTGCTATCGAAGATGATGAGAATACTTATCAAAACTATCCTTATCATTTCCGCCTTGAAATCACTTATAAGGTTACTGGCAAGACAGTTCGTACTCAATACAAGATTTTCAATAAAGAAACCAGCAAGGTCCTGCCATACTTTATTGGTGGACATCCAGGCTTTAATTGCCCTCTACTAGATGGCGAAACTTATGAAGATTACTATTTAGAGTTTGAGAAAGAAGAGACTTGCTCTGTTCCCCGTCCTTTCCCAGAAACAGGAATGTTAGACTTCCAAGATAGAAGTTTATGGTTGGATGGGCAAAAAGAATTAGACCTTAGCTATGATTTGTTTAGCACAGATGCAGTGACTTTGGATGAGTTGCAATCCAGAACAATTGCGCTTCGTTCTCGTAAGCATGAGAAGGGATTAAAAGTACACTTCCAAGAGTTCTCAAATCTCATCATTTGGTCAACTTTGAATAAGGGACCTTTCATTGCCTTTGAACCATGGTCTGGCTTATCAACTTCACTTGAAGAAGGAGATCATCTAGAAGATAAGAAGAATGTTCGTCTCTTGGAAGCTGGTCAAGTAGATCAGATTGGCTTTGATATTGAAATATTTTAGATAAAAAACCACAAAAACAAACATTTACTGTTGACTTTTTCTATAAATAGGAGTATATTATGTTTGTAAACAACAAATGATGTTTGTAACAAACAAATAATCACTTGTTATATTCTCTGTCGCAGAGAAAGTTTCTTTCTAGGAACTTGATTTCCTGGACTTGGATAAGGTGATATTCATCTCATTCAATCCAATTTGTCAATAAACTGCTAGAAAGTCTTTTGTAGGTAAACTGCTAACTATAAAAGTCTTTACTAGCCTAGAAAAATAAAAAGGAGTATACAATATGTCTATTGTTATCGGTGCAGATGCTGCAGGTTTGAGATTGAAAGAAGTAGTGAAAGACTTCTTGGAAAAAGAAAACTTCCACGTTGTGGATGTTACAGCTGAAGGTCAAGACTTTGTTGATGTGACTCTTGCTGTTGCTGCAGAAGTAAACAAAGAAGAACAAAACCTTGGTATCGTGATTGATGCTTATGGGGCTGGTCCATTCATGGTCGCAACTAAAATCAAAGGAATGGTTGCTGCAGAAGTTTCAGATGAACGTTCAGCTTATATGACTCGTGGACACAACAACTCACGTATGATCACTATGGGTGCACAACTTGTTGGTGACGAATTGGCCAAAAACATTGCTAAAGGTTTTGTTAATGGTAAATACGACGGTGGACGTCACCAGATTCGTGTTGATATGTTGAACAAAATGTGCTAATTAGATTACAGTAAGAAAGGTAAGTTAAAATGAGAATTGCAATTGGATGTGACCACATCGTAACAGATGAAAAAATGGCGGTTTCAGAATTTTTGAAATCAAAAGGATATGAAGTCATCGACTTTGGTACCTATGACCACACACGTACTCACTACCCAATCTTTGGTAAAAAAGTGGGTGAAGCTGTAACTAGCGGTCAAGCTGATCTTGGGGTATGTATCTGTGGTACTGGTGTTGGTATCAACAACGCTGTCAACAAAGTTCCAGGAGTTCGTTCTGCCTTGGTTCGTGATATGACAACAGCTCTTTATGCAAAAGAACAATTGAACGCCAATGTTATTGGTTTTGGTGGTAAAATCACTGGTGAATTGCTCATGTGCGACATCATTGAAGCTTTCATCAATGCTGAATACAAACCATCAGAAGAAAACAAAAAATTGATTGCGAAAATTGAGCACGTTGAAACTCACAATGCTCATCAAGCAGATGCAAACTTCTTTACAGAATTCCTTGAAAAATGGGATCGCGGTGAATACCACGACTAAGAGGTGACGCATGATTTTAACAGTCACAATGAATCCATCCATTGATATTTCTTATCCTTTGGATGAATTAAAAATTGACACTGTCAACCGTGTGGTGGACGTGACCAAGACAGCTGGTGGTAAAGGGCTCAATGTTACACGAGTGCTTTCAGAATTTGGTGATTCTGTTGTTGCTACCGGTTTGGTCGGTGGTAAACTTGGTGAGTTTTTAGTAGAGCATATCGATGATAAAGTAACGAAACGTTTCTTCTCCATTCAAGGAGAGACTCGTAACTGTATCGCTATTCTACACGGTGAAAACCAAACAGAAATCCTTGAAAAAGGTCCCGAAGTTCTGGAACAAGAAGGGCAAGATTTCTTGGCTCATTTCGAAAATCTCCTTGACACTGTGGAAGTAGTTGCTATCTCTGGTAGCCTGCCAGCAGGTCTTCCAGTTGACTACTATGCAAGCTTAGTAGAACTTGCTAATCGCAAAGGAAAACCAGTTGTTCTAGATTGCTCAGGTGCAGCACTTCAGGCGATTCTTGAATCACCACACAAACCAACAGTTATTAAACCAAATAACGAAGAATTGTCTCAGCTTCTTGGGAAAGAAGTTTCTGAGGATTTGGATGAATTAAAAGAAGTTCTTCAAGAGCCTTTATTTGCAGGGATTGAGTGGATTATCGTGTCACTTGGTGCAAATGGTGCTTTTGCAAAACATGGTGACACTTTCTACAAAGTAGATATTCCAAGAATTCAGGTAGTCAATCCTGTCGGATCTGGAGATTCTACTGTTGCAGGTATTTCATCAGGTCTTCTTCATAAGGAATCGGATGCAGAACTCCTCATCAAGGCAAATGTCCTTGGTATGCTTAACGCTCAAGAAAAGATGACAGGCCATGTCAATATGGCCAACTATCAAGCTTTATATGATCAATTAATAGTAAAAGAGGTATAAAATGGCTTTAACAGAACAAAAACGTGCGCGCTTAGAAAAACTTTCAGATGAAAATGGCATTATCTCAGCTCTTGCCTTTGACCAACGTGGTGCTTTGAAACGCCTCATGGCTCAATACCAAACAGAAGAGCCAACAGTGGATCAAATGGAAGAACTCAAAGTATTGGTAGCAGATGAATTGACTAAATACGCATCCTCTATGCTTCTTGACCCAGAGTATGGTCTTCCAGCTACAAAAGCGCTTGATGCCAATGCTGGTCTTCTCCTTGCTTATGAGAAAACGGGTTATGACACAACTAGCACTAAACGCTTGCCTGACTGCTTGGATGTTTGGTCTGCCAAACGCATCAAAGAACAAGGTGCAGATGCTGTCAAGTTCTTGCTTTACTATGACGTAGACAGCTCTGATGAACTCAACCAACAAAAACAAGCCTATATCGAACGCATCGGTTCAGAGTGTGTGGCAGAAGACATTCCTTTCTTCCTTGAGATCTTGGCTTACGATGAAAAGATTGCTGATGCAGGTTCAGCAGAATACGCAAAAGTGAAGCCACACAAGGTTATCGGTGCTATGAAAGTCTTCTCAGACCCACGCTTCAACATCGATGTTTTGAAAGTGGAAGTTCCAGTCAATGTGAAATACGTTGAAGGCTTTGGTGATGGAGAAGTCGTTCATACACGCGAAGAAGCAGCAGCCTTCTTCAAAGCTCAAGACGAAGCAACAAATCTTCCTTACATCTACTTGAGTGCGGGTGTATCAGCTAAACTCTTCCAAGAAACGCTTGTCTTTGCCCACGAATCAGGCGCAAACTTCAACGGTGTTCTTTGTGGACGTGCAACATGGGCTGGATCAGTTGAAGCCTACATCAAAGACGGTGAGGCAGCAGCTCGCGAATGGCTTCGCACAACTGGTTTTGAAAACATTGACGAACTCAACAAGGTTCTTCAAACAACAGCGACTTCATGGACTGAACGTGTATAAGTTTTCCCCCCCTAATCTTAGGAACATTGATCTAAATAAAAATTTTAAAAAAAGTTACATGTAAAGGTTTACAAAAAAACTGACTTGTGCTATACTTAAATCACAAGTTAATACAAGGTGAGTGTTACTAAGTAATATTAGGCATGATCACAGATGGATTAGAAATCAAAGGATTTTCTAGTTCATTTGTGGTCATTTTTTATACTCATATACCTTTAAGAGATAAAAGGAGGTTGCCATGTATCGAATTCTAAACCCAATGAATCACAACGTCTCACTTGTCAGAAATGACAAAGGAGAAGAAGTGATTGTGATTGGTAAAGGGATTGCATTTGGGAAAAAGAAGGGGGATTTGATTGCTGAAGATCAAGTTGAGAAAATCTTTCGGATGAAGACAGAAGAGTCCAGAGAAAATTTTATGGCTCTCCTCAAAGATGTTCCGCTGGATTTTATCACAGTGACTTATGAAATCATTGATAAGCTATCAAAGAAATATCATTATCCGATTCAAGAGTATCTCTACGTAACCTTGACAGATCATATTTACTGTTCTTACCAAGCTCTAGCACAAGGAAGGTACAAGGATAGTAATCTGCCAGATATTTCCACTAAGTATCCTGTCGCTTTTCAAATCGCAAAGGAAGCTTTTGAAATCTATCGTCAGAAGTTGACAGATCATTTCCCTGAGGATGAAATTATTCGGATCGCTTATCATTTCATCAATGCCGAAGGGGAGAATGAAGTTCAAGTGGTTGAGTCGATTGATAAGAGGAAAGAAATTCTCAGGAATGTTGAAGAAGTGCTAAAGGGTTATGCAATTCAACGAACCAAAGAGAATAATCATTTCTATGATCGTTTTATGATTCATTTGAATTATTTCTTGGATTATTTAGACAGATCTAGAGATGATAACCAATCACTTCTGGATATGGAAGATCATATTAAACAATCCTATCCAAAAGCGTTCGAGATTGGTTCCAAGATCTATGATGTGATTACGCAATATACGGGTCTTGATTTGTATAAAAGTGAACGAGTTTATCTAGTTCTACATATCCAACGTTTATTGTCATAAAAATTTAATTAAAAATACATAAGGAGAATTCTATCATGAATAGAGAAGAAGTAACATTGTTAGGTTTTGAAATCGTAGCCTATGCTGGCGATGCTCGTTCAAAACTATTGGAAGCCTTGAAGGCTGCTGAAGCTGGTGATTTCGCAAAAGCGGATAGCTTAGTTGAGGAAGCTGGTGGCTGTATCGCCGAGGCTCATCACGCGCAAACAAGTCTATTGACCAAGGAGGCAGCTGGTGAGGATTTGGCTTATAGCGTGACCATGATGCATGGCCAAGACCACTTGATGACTACCATTTTGTTAAAAGATTTGATGCACCATTTAATCGAACTCTATAAGAGAGGAGTTAAGTAATGAACAAACTAATTTCATTTATCGAGAAAGGAAAGCCTTTCTTTGAGAAACTGTCTCGTAATATCTATCTTCGTGCTATTCGTGATGGTTTCATTGCAGGGATGCCTGTTATTCTCTTCTCAAGTATCTTTATCTTGATTGCTTTTGTACCAAACTCATGGGGCTTTAAATGGTCTGATGAAGTTGTTAATCTCCTCATGAAACCTTATAGCTATTCAATGGGGATTCTAGCTCTCTTGGTAGCTGGTACAACAGCTAAGTCATTGACCGACTCAGTAAACCGTAGCATGGAAAAAACCAATCAAATCAACTATATGTCAACACTTTTAGCTGCGATTGTTGGTTTGTTGATGTTAGCAGCTGATCCGATTGAAGGTGGCTTTGCGACAGGTTTCCTTGGAACAAAAGGTTTGCTTTCAGCATTCCTTGCTGCCTTTGTTACTGTAACCATCTATAAGGTTTGTGTTAAGAACAACGTCACTATTCGTATGCCTGACGAAGTTCCACCAAATATCTCACAAGTCTTTAAAGATGTGATTCCATTCACTCTATCAGTGGTTTCTCTTTATGCTCTCGATTTACTAGCTCGTCATTTTGTTGGTGCAAGCGTAGCTGAATCAATCGGTAAATTCTTTGCACCGTTATTCTCTGCTGCTGATGGTTATCTAGGTATTACGATTATCTTTGGTGCCTTTGCCTTCTTCTGGTTTGTTGGTATCCATGGTCCATCTATCGTTGAACCAGCAATCGCAGCTATTACCTATGCAAATGCCGAAGTCAACTTGAACCTTCTCCAACAAGGGATGCATGCAGACAAGATCCTTACTTCAGGTACACAAATGTTTATTGTTACCATGGGTGGTACAGGTGCAACACTGGTTGTTCCATTCATGTTCATGTGGTTAACTAAATCAAAACGAAATCGTGCAATCGGACGTGCTTCAGTAGTGCCAACTTTCTTTGGTGTAAATGAACCAATCTTGTTTGGTGCACCGCTTGTATTGAACCCGATTTTCTTTATTCCATTTATCTTTGCGCCAATTGCTAACGTATGGATCTTTAAATTCTTTATTGAAACGCTTGGCATGAACTCATTTACTGCCAACCTTCCTTGGACAACACCAGGTCCTCTCGGTATTGTTCTCGGTACAAACTTCCAATTCTTGTCATTTGTACTTGCTGCTTTGTTAATTCTTGTAGACGTAGCCATTTACTATCCATTCCTCAAGGTTTATGATGAACAAATTCTTGAAGAAGAGCGTTCAGGTAAAGCCAATGATGAATTGAAAGAAAAAGTAGCAGCAAACTTCAATACTGCCAAAGCAGATGCGATTCTTGAAAAAGCTGGTGTAGAAGCAGCGCAAAACACAATTACTGAAGAAACCAATGTTCTCGTTCTCTGTGCAGGCGGAGGTACAAGTGGTCTCCTTGCAAATGCTCTAAACAAAGCAGCTGCGGAGTACAAGGTTCCTGTTAAAGCAGCAGCTGGTGGCTATGGTGCTCACCGTGAAATGTTGCCTGAGTTTGATCTGGTTATCCTTGCTCCTCAAGTTGCTTCAAACTTTGAAGACATGAAGGCCGAAACTGACAAACTTGGTATCAAACTTGCCAAGACAGAAGGTGGCCAATACATTAAACTGACTCGCGATGGAAAAGGCGCTCTTGCCTTTGTTCAAGAGCAGTTCGAAGAATAAAAGGTAAAGAGCGAAGAAGTGAGATGGAGTAATTCCTCCCAACTATATCCCCATCTCATTTCTATTTCTTGAAAGGTGAATCAAATGACAAAAACACTTCCAAAAGACTTTATTTTCGGTGGCGCAACAGCTGCCTATCAAGCAGAAGGTGCTACACATACTGATGGTAAAGGACCAGTAGCGTGGGATAAATATCTTGAAGATAACTACTGGTACACTGCTGAACCAGCCAGTGATTTCTATCACAAATACCCAGTAGACCTCAAACTTGCAGAAGAGTATGGTGTCAATGGTATCCGTATCTCAATCGCTTGGTCACGTATCTTTCCAACTGGTTATGGGAAAGTTAATGACAAGGGGGTTGAGTTCTATCATAATCTATTTGCAGAGTGCCACAAACGTCATGTTGAGCCCTTTGTAACTCTTCATCACTTTGATACGCCAGAAGCTCTACATTCAAATGGAGACTTCTTAAACCGTGAAAACATTGAACACTTTGTAGACTACGCGGCTTTCTGTTTTGAAGAGTTTCCTGAAGTTAACTTTTGGACAACCTTTAATGAAATTGGGCCGATAGGAGATGGTCAGTATTTGGTTGGGAAATTCCCTCCAGGTATCCAGTACGATCTTGCCAAAGTTTTCCAATCGCACCACAATATGATGGTGTCTCATGCACGCGCGGTAAAATTGTACAAAGAGAAAGGCTATAAAGGGGAAATTGGTGTCGTGCACGCTCTCCCAACCAAGTACCCACTTGATCCTGAAAATCCTGCAGATGTTATTGCGGCAGAGTTGGAGGACATTATCCATAATAAATTTATCTTGGATGCAACTTATCTGGGTCACTACTCTGAAAAGACCCTGGCAGGGGTAGAGGCTATCTTGGCTGCCAATGGTGGTAGCTTAGATCTTCGTGAAGAAGATTTCGAAGTATTAGAAGCTGCAAAAGACTTGAATGATTTCCTTGGAATCAATTACTATATGAGTGACTGGATGGAAGCCTTTGATGGAGAAACTGAAATCATCCACAATGGGAAGGGTGAGAAAGGAAGCTCTAAATACCAAATCAAAGGCGTTGGTCGTCGTGTAGCTCCTGATTATGTACCACGTACGGATTGGGATTGGATTATCTACCCTCAAGGTTTGTATGACCAAATCATGCGTGTGAAGAAAGATTATCCTAACTACAAGAAGATTTACATTACTGAAAATGGTCTCGGCTATAAAGATGAGTTTGTTGATAACACTGTTTACGATGATGGTCGTATTGATTACGTGAAGCAACACTTGGAAGTTTTGTCTGATGCGATTGCAGATGGAGCTAATGTAAAAGGATACTTCATCTGGTCATTGATGGATGTCTTCTCATGGTCAAACGGTTATGAAAAACGTTACGGTCTCTTCTATGTTGATTTTGAAACCCAGGAGCGTTATCCTAAGAAATCAGCTCACTGGTACAAGAAACTAGCTGAGACACAACTTATTGAATAAAATTCAACAAAAATTCCCCGCCAAAAGGCAGGGGAATTTTTATGGTTTTGATAAAAGAATGGTTGTTTGTTTCGACAAATCTTCAAATGTTTCCTGACTCAGTTTGGAATCTGAAACGATGGTATCAATCTCTGAGATATTGTAGAAAGTGTAAAAATCAAACTTATTAAACTTGCTGTGGTCTGCTAGTAAGTATTTTTTATTGGCATTGTTCAAGGCGATTCGTTGTACCTCACCCTCTTCTTCACTGAAAGTAGCAATTGCCTTATCCTTAATACCATTACAACTTACAAAAGCTTTAGAAAACTGAAGGTTGGTCAAATCCTGTAAGGTAAGTGTCCCTACAAAAGCACCAGTGATGGAGCGATAATTTCCGCCAATCAAGATCAAATCTGTTAGTTTTCGTTTGTTTAGGATTAGAAAAACTGGAAGACTGTTTGTTACAACACGAATATTATCAATTGGGAGCTCACGAGCAAAACATTCTAAGGTTGTTCCTGGCCCGATAAAAATAGTTTCACCTTCGTCAATCAAATGCCCTGCAAAACGGCTAATTTCTTGTTTTTCAGCAATCTGCAAGCCTTGTTTTTCGACGTTTGAGCGTTCGTTGTTTAAGAGAGAACCTGTACGAAGTTTTTCAGCGCCACCGTGCACACGAACCAGCAAATCCTTGTCTGCTAGTTCTTGTAAATAGCGGCGAGCTGTCATATCTGACACATCAAGACTCTCCATAATCTCTTTTACAGTAATAGTGCCTTTTGTATTTACTGCTTCTAGAATACTATCTAGTTTTTCTTGCTTTAGCATCCTTATCACCTCGATTTCTACTATTATTATCTTACCATAAAACGCTCAATCAATCAAATAGAAAAAAACAAAATAAAACAAAAACAAAAATATCATGGTTGTTTTAAACAAACCATGATATTTTGAATGATTGGTCAAATTAGTCCAAACCGTAGTTGTAATCCTCGTCTTGCATGGCTTCAACTTCACCAAGGAGGTAACCATTTCCGACTTGAGAGAAGAAGTCGTGGTTAGAAGTTCCTGTTGAAATACCGTTCATAACGATTGGATTGACATCATCAGCTGAATCAGGGAAGAGTGGATCTTGTCCTAGGTTCATAAGAGCCTTATTAGCATTGTAACGAAGGAAGGTTTTAACTTCCTCAGTCCAACCAACACCGTCATAGAGGCTTTCTGTATAGCCCTCTTCGTTCTCGTAGAGAGTGTAGAGCAGATCGTACATCCATTCTTTGAGCTTTCCTTGCTCTTCTTCAGGCAATTCGTTAAAACCAAGTTGGAATTTGTAACCAATATAAGTTCCGTGAACAGACTCATCACGAATGATCAGTTTGATGATTTCTGCAACATTGGCTAGTTTGTTGTTACCAAGATAGTAAAGCGGTGTAAAGAAACCAGAGTAGAAGAGGAAAGTTTCAAGGAAAACACTGGCAACTTTCTTTTCAAGTGGGCTACCATTGAGGTAGATTTCATTGATAATTTCCGCTTTTCTTTGTAGGTAGGGGTTAGTGTTGGTCCATTCAAAGATTTCTTCGATTTCGGCCTTGGTGTTCAAGGTTGAAAAGATAGAAGAGTAAGATTTTGCGTGGACAGATTCCATAAACTGGATGTTGTTGAAAACAGCTTCCTCATGTGGTGTACGGATGTCTGCGCGAAGTGCTTGAACTCCTGTTTCAGATTGCATGGTATCCAAAAGGGTCAAACCACCAAAGACTTTTCCAACCAAGTCTTTTTCTTTGTTTGATAGTTTTCTCCAGTCGTCTAGGTCATTTGACAAGGGGATACGCGTATCGAGCCAGAATTGCTCTGTCAGCTTTTCCCAAGTTGATTTGTCGATGACATCTTCGATGGCATTCCAGTTAATGGCTTTGTAGTAAGTTTCCATTTGAAATCTCTTTCTGTGTTTAATATTGCGAGCTCACAATTATTTCTATTTTATCATAATTCTAGAGGAGTATCGCACAAAAAGTCGGAAGCCCGACTTTTTGTTATTTCATAGTATAGATGCTTATTCCAGTCTAACACGGTGATTGAATCACTAATCTGAGAAAATGTAGTTTCCTCAAGCAAAAATTAAATCACACAGCTTTCACATTGGTTAGCACCGACTTCTCCACCATCGTCTGTAAAGGTACGGACGTAGTAGATAGACTTGATACCCTTGTTAAAGGCATAGTTACGAAGGATAGATAGGTCACGTGTCGTTTGTTTGTTTTCTTTCTTCCATTCGTAAAGACCTTTTGGAATGTCGCTACGCATGAAGAGGGTGAGTGAAAGCCCTTGGTCCACGTGCTCAGTCGCAGCAGCGTAAACATCAATCACCTTACGCATATCCATGTCGTAAGCAGAAGTGTAGTAAGGGATAGTATCTGTTGACAAACCTGCAGCAGGATAGTAGATTTTACCGATTTTCTTCTCTTGGCGTTCTTCAATGCGTTGCGTAATCGGGTGGATAGATGCAGAAACATCGTTGATGTAACTGATAGAACCATTTGGAGCTACAGCAAGGCGGTTTTGGTGATAAAGACCATCTGCTTGAACCTTTTCGCGAAGTTCAGCCCAATCAGCAGCACTTGGAATAAAGACATCTTTGAAGAGTTCTTTAACACGGTCTGATTTTGGAACAAATTCGCCTGTCACGTACTTGTCGAAGTAGCTTCCGTTAGCATAGTCTGATTTTTCAAAGTTGTGGAAGGTGATACCACGTTCACGCGCGATGTTATTAGATTCTACCAAGGTCCAGTAATTCATAAGCATAAAGTAGATGCTTGTAAATTCAACTGACTCAGCTGATCCATATTCGATCAGTTGTTGGGCAAGGTAGCTGTGAAGTCCCATGGCACCAAGACCAAAGGTGTGAGCCAAACTGTTTCCGTGGTCGATAGTAGGAACAGCTACGATGTGCGAACTATCCGTAACGAAAGTCAAAGCACGAACCATAGCGCGAATAGAACGACCAAAGTCAGGTGAAGTCATCATGTTGACCACGTTGGTTGAACCAAGGTTACATGATACGTCTGTTCCCATTTGAAGGAATTCTTGAGCATCGTTGATCAAGCTTGGTTCTTGAACTTGAAGGATCTCAGAACACAAGTTACTCATGATAATCTTTCCATCAACAGGATTAGCACGGTTGGCTGTATCAATGTTGACGACATAAGGGTAACCAGATTCTTGTTGCAATTTAGAGATTTCAGTTTCCAAATCACGCGCCTTTATTTTTGTCTTGCGGATATTTGGATTTGCGACTAATTCATCGTATTTTTCTGTGATATCGATGTAGTTGAACGGCACACCATACTCAAGTTCTACAGAGTACGGGCTGAAGAGGTACATTTCTTCATTTTTACGGGCCAATTCGTAGAATTTATCGGGTACTACAACACCGAGTGAAAGGGTCTTTACACGAACCTTTTCATCGGCATTTTCTTTCTTAGTTGAAAGGAAAGCGATGATATCTGGGTGAAAGACGTTGAGGTAGACAACCCCAGCACCTTGACGTTGCCCGAGTTGGTTTGAGTAAGAGAAGCTGTCTTCAAAAAGCTTCATAACTGGTACGACACCAGAAGCAGCACCTTCATAACCTTTGATAGGAGCTCCAGCTTCACGAAGGTTGCTGAGGGAAATTCCCACACCACCACCGATACGTGAAAGTTGGAGAGCTGAGTTGATGGAACGTCCGATAGAGTTCATGTCATCAGTTACTTGAATCAAGAAACAAGATACCAACTCTCCACGACGAGCACGACCAGCATTCAAGAAGGAAGGAGTAGCTGGTTGATAGCGTTGGTGGATGATTTCATTGGCAATATCAGTCGCAATCGCTTCATCCCCGTCAGCAAAATAAAGCGCGTTAAAGAAGACACGGTCTTCCATACTTTCAAGGTAATATTCACCGTCATTAGTCTTCAAGGCATACTGGTTGTAAAACTTATAGGCAGCCATGAATGATTTGAATTGGAAGTTTTGGTCCTTGATAAATTGATGCAATTCTTCCAAAAACTCTGGACGGTATTTCTTGAGAAATGCAGTTTCGATGTAGTTATGTTCAATAAGGTAGTTGATTTTATCAGTAATTGAATCAAAAACCATGGTATTTGGAACTACATTTTCTTTAAAGAAGGCATCCAAGGCTTCCTTATCTTTATGAAGCATGATTTGTCCATTGACAGGACGGTTGATTTCGTTATTGAGACGGAAGTAAGTTACGTCCTCAAGATGTTTTAATCCCATAAAATTTCCTTTATCTAATTACAAAAGAAAGGCCTCTAAGTTAGCCCTAGAAGCAATCTCTTCTGGATGATGTACTAAGATTATGCTAATTGTTTTAGTTTTCCTGGTTGGAAGCCTGAAAAGACTTCAGTTGGTGTTTGGATAACAGGAGCTGCGCTGAAACCGAGCTCTTTAACTTGATCGATGTACTCTGGTTGCTCGTCGAGATTGATCTCACGATAAGCGACATTGTTGCTGTCCAAGAAACGCTTGGTCATCTTACATTGGACACAGTTGTTTTTAGAATAAACGGTTACCATTTTCGTAACTCCTCTTTCAAAATAGATTACTTTCTTAGTATATCAGAAAAAAAAACTTTGTCAAACTTTTTAAACTAAATCTTGTGCTAAAAAGTTACAGTTTCAAAAACAAAGCACAAGATATAGTGTTTTGTCAGAGTGTAAAATTGGGTTTTCATTGAACTATCAAAGTTTATCAAAACAAAAAAACTATATACTGTATATTGGTAAGATAAATAGAAGATTTTCAGCAAGTTATCAGAAAGGAAAACGAAGAAAATAGCAAAAATCGTAAGAACAGGAATAAGTCTAGCTGAGACAATACTTTAATAAAATAGAAACTGTAATATTTACGAAAAAAAGAAATTTTCTACACAAGATGTCCCAATATTTTGTATTAGAATATCTAAAATATAACCAAAGTGGAAATGACAGATTATGATGTATTCATAAAAATGGATCATTGGTTAATTTTATATAGGATACTTATGAGTTTCGTATCCTTTCATAAGGAGTATATAAATACAATGTTTGAAAAAGTTCATTTTATGTGATACACTATCTGTGATTATAAGATTAAAAAATGGATATCTGAATGCTTTTGTTTGATAGAGAATGTTATCAGATTATAATTAGATTAAATGAATGAAAGAACACAGAATTAGGAGGCGCGTGGTGAAAGAAAATGATGTTATTTTAAAACGGCAATC
>NZ_AJRH01000028.1:0-20420 GCF_000297015.1 Streptococcus sp. GMD6S
AGTGGCTAACTTCTTCTTATGTTGGAAAATTTACAAAAGAAGAAGCAAACTATGCAATTCAACATTTAGGTGACTAATTTTTACAAATAGTGAAGCAAATGAGATGTTTTAATTTTGGCTTGTAGCCTGCAAACCTTTGCACAAATCTAATGATTTTGTTATACTATATCTGTAAGCATTTTCAATTAAAAAGGAGAAGACGATGAGTCAAAAGATTATTGGGATTGACCTTGGTGGGACATCTGTTAAGTTCGCAATTTTAACTCAAGAAGGAGAAATCCAAGAAAAATGGTCTATTAAGACCAATATTTTGGATGAGGGAAGCCATATCGTAGATAATATGATTGAGTCTATTCAGCATCGTTTGGACTTGCTTGGATTGTCAGCTACGGATTTCCGAGGTATTGGAATGGGATCACCGGGTGTGGTTGACCGTGAAAAAGGGACTGTTATCGGTGCATACAACCTCAACTGGAAAACCCTTCAACCGATTAAAGAAAAGATTGAAAAAGCCTTGGGCATTCCATTCTTCATCGATAATGATGCCAACGTAGCTGCTCTTGGTGAGCGCTGGATGGGGGCTGGTGATAATCAACCTGACGTTGTCTTTATGACACTGGGTACAGGTGTTGGTGGTGGTATCGTGGCAGAAGGCAAATTGCTTCACGGTGTTGCTGGTGCAGCAGGTGAGCTTGGCCACATCACTGTTGACTTTGACCAACCAATCGCATGTACCTGTGGTAAAAAAGGCTGTCTTGAGACAGTTGCTTCTGCAACAGGGATTGTCAACTTGACTCGTCGTTATGCAGATGAATACGAAGGCGATGCAGCTTTGAAACGCTTGATTGATGACGGAGAAGAAGTAACTGCTAAAACTGTCTTTGACCTTGCAAAAGAAGGGGACGACCTCGCCTTGATCGTTTACCGTAACTTCTCACGTTACTTGGGTATTGCGTGTGCTAATATCGGCTCAATCCTCAACCCTTCAACAATCGTTATCGGAGGTGGAGTATCAGCAGCGGGAGAATTTCTTCTACAAGGTGTTCAAAAGGTTTATGACGAAAACACCTTCCCACAAGTACGCACAACAACTAAATTGGCTCTTGCAACTCTAGGAAATGACGCTGGAGTTATCGGGGCAGCATCACTTGTATTGCAATAAGATCATAAAAGGAGAAAAACACTACTTTAAAGCCAGTGATTTTCCTCCTTTCTTTTTTTATGCTATACTAGTTAGGACAATAAATGAGGTGAGAGTAAATGACAAAAGCTGATACGATTTTTAAAGAGAATATTGAACGAATCCTCAAAGACGGTGTCTTTTCTGAGCAGGCACGTCCCAAGTATAAGGATGGGACCGTAGCCAACTCCAAGTACGTAACGGGTGCCTTTGCCGAGTATGACTTGGCTATGGGGGAATTTCCCATCACAACCTTGCGTCCCATTGCGATCAAATCCGCCATCAAGGAAGTACTCTGGATCTACCAAGATCAGTCTAATAGCTTAGATGTTCTCAATGACAAGTACAATGTTCACTACTGGAATGACTGGGAAGTGGGAGATACGGGAACCATCGGTGAACGCTATGGGGCAGTCGTTAAGAAACACGACATCATCAATAAGATACTTAAACAGTTGGAAGCCAACCCTTGGAATCGTCGCAATATCATCTCACTCTGGGATTACCAAGCTTTTGAGGAGACAGATGGTCTTCTTCCATGCGCCTTTCAGACCATGTTTGATGTCCGTCGGGTTGATGGGGACATCTATCTGGATGCGACCTTGACCCAGCGTTCGAATGATATGCTGGTGGCCCACCACATCAATGCTATGCAGTATGTGGCTCTTCAAATGATGATTGCCAAGCATTTCGGATGGAAGGTTGGGAAGTTTTTCTATTTTATCAACAACCTTCATATCTATGATAATCAGTTTGAACAAGCAGAGGAATTGCTCCGTCGTGAGTCGTCAAACTGCCAACCACGTTTGGTCTTGAATGTACCAGATAAGACTAATTTCTTTGACATCAAAGCCGAGGACTTTGAGTTGGTTGACTATGATCCGGTTAAGCCACAGCTGAAGTTTGATTTGGCTATTTAAGAAAAATGTAAATATCCTTCTATGACTAACACCTCATAAGTTAGACAGAAAAATCTAACTTATGAGGTGTTTTCTTATGTTGTAATTTATGAGGATAAAGTTCAAATTTATAATCTGCAAAAGCAGGCTTTTCGTCAACTGTAGTGGTCTAGCGAAAAGCCTTTTTAAGACAGGTATAGGAGTCATTGTGCTGACTATAGTTAAACTTTTTCGGACTAAGCATATCCTTCTGTCTGCTAGGACGAGTGTAAGGAGAGATAGGAGTGATGTCTTAATTCAGTAAGAACTTAAGTTTAATGGGAGTTTTGTAACTGGAATTCGCGATAATGTAAGAAAGTTTGATGTTTTCTATCTAGCTAAAGAGGGCAGGCAATACCTGACTGTTACGTACATTACCTGCCTCCAAACTATAAGCCTGCGCTCAGCAGTACTTATCGCTGAGCAGTCTAGGCAAAACTCTCCTTAGAAATTAAGATTATCCAACTCCGATAATAATAATTCCTTCTAGTAAAAAGAGTAGGAGTGGTAATATTTTTTGTTTTTTCATGTGTAATCCTCACTTTTGTTTTTTTTATTATATGTTATTATTGGGGTGAATAAAATATATTCCCATATATGCGTGATGGAGGTTCAGAATGAAAAATTTTGGAGAAATTTTTAAAAAGTTTAGAGAATCAAGAGGATTGCGGTTAAAGGATCTCACGAAGGCTGGTATATCAACATCTCAGCTTTCACGTTTCGAAAAAGGAGAAACGGATTTAACCATTTCAAAGTTTATACATATTCTAAATGAAATTAACATGCCAATTGATGAATTTATGTATGCCGTTCATGATTTTCATCGTGATGAACTAAATGAACTATTAGCTCAGGTTAGGAAATGTGTAACGACTCGCGACATTGAAGGGATGAAGAGATTGTTGATATCTCAAATGGAAAATGAAGGAAAACGAGAGAAATTTCATCATATAAATACCATTTTAGTTAAAATTCGCCTTCAGGATTTATCGGGAGAAAAATACTATAATGAAACAGATTTGGATGATTTAACCGATTATCTATTTGGTGTTGAATATTGGGGATATTATGAATTGTTGATTTTCATGAATACTTTGGATGTTCTAAAACATGATGTTTTTATGGTTTTAGCAAGAGAAATGTCTAGACGATCAGATTTTTATAAAGAAATTCCTATTAATCGACGCCTGATTTCAACCATGTTGCTTAATGCTTATATTACCTGTATTGAAAAGAAAAAGTTTATGGATGCTTTGTATTTTGAAAAACAATTGAAACAATGCTTTTTTATCGAGACAGAAATTTATGAAAGACTCATTTTTCTCTATGCTCAAAACCTTTATCGCTATCAAAAAAACGGAAATAAGATTGCAATTATTGAAATGGAAAAATGTATTGGAGCAATAAAATTAGCAGGCAGTAACCACTTAGCAAAGATTTATGAAGGACATTTAAAAAAAGTTTTAGGGGAGGACAGTCGTCAAGCAGATATGGGAAAGAAATTTTGACTGAACTATTGAATGATATAATCATATCATCAAATAAAGGAGGACAATAAAATGGATAATCTCAAAATTATCGATTTGGAAGAATTACTAGCCAATAAATCAGCCTATGTTATTCATGATTGCGGCCCTAGTCATTCTTGTGGTGGAGGTCGGTAACGACTATCTTATTTTTATTGTGAGAGGGATTTTTATTCCCTCTCTATGTTATATAGGGGGAATAATTATGTTAAAAGCATTTATTACAGAATCCGATACTCTTTATTTTAATTCTGAAACCTTTACTTTATCAACTTCAATAGATGATTTGAATAATAATATCAAAAAAGAAAACGATTATAATATTTTAAAAAAAGTAGTAATCAATATTTCAAATAACTGTAATCTTTCATGTACATACTGCTATGCTGATGGTGGTAATTACGGAATGATGAATCAACTGATGAATATTGATACAGCAGATAAAATTATTGATCAGCTAGTCTCTCGCAGAATTCAATGTATAAAGAGATTAATCCTTTTTGGAGGCGAGCCGTTTTTAAATATTGATTTGTTTGTTTATATTATTGAAAAGCTATCTAAAAATATTGAGATTCAAAAAATTGAAACTGTGACAAATGGTACCATCCTAAATAAGAAAGTTGAAATGATGATTAACAATTATCATCCTTTTTTAACAGTTAGCCTTGATGGCCCACAA
Source organism: Streptococcus sp. GMD6S (assembly GCF_000297015.1). The sequence continues at coordinate 4,324 of NZ_AJRH01000028.1, forward strand.
TTGATTCACGATAAGTTAAGAGGCAAGGGAAGTCATAGACGAACATTGAATTTTATTCAGTATTTAAAAGAAATAGATTACGAAAATTTTGAAGTCGCTTCTACTTACACGCGGATGCATCAAATACTTGGATTTCAAAAAGGGGATATCTATAGATATTTTACTGATATGGGTGTTAGATTTAATATCAATAATGTATTTAGCAAAAATAAAATTCTAATAGTTAAAGAAATGGAAATGACTGAAGAAAATAGAAAAACATTTATCGATCAGTCATTCGAAGATATTATCAATAATAATGTTAAAAACTACATTAGCCCGATTGTTTATGATGTGCTACTTTCAATGATTTTTAAAAGTAAGATAGAATCGTTTTGTGATGATATTGATCCAGAAACAACAATAACATTTGATGTTGATGGATCAACTAAATCTTGCTTTAGATTTTGGGGGACCCATAGCAGTGATAAAGTTACACAATTCAATAATAAGGATAACTTTTCTAAGTGTAAAGATTGTTGGTGTAGAGGAATGTGCATGGAATGTGTCGCAAATATGATTGATGGCTATTCATCAATTATTTCTGAAGAAGGAAAATTTATTGAGTGTAAAAAACAAGATTTAATGGAATACTGTATTTATAAAATTATTGAATTGAGTAAGGATAAAGAGCGTTTAACAAAATTAGTTAACAATTTTGAAAGGTTCATTAGATATGCTTAAAAAGTTCATCACAAAAAAACATTTGGTGCTCTATTTTATTTTCATTGCTATTACGTGGTTAGAGGCTATCATCACACCAACCTTGGTATCGATGATTATAGCCAGTTTTGAGAAGAAGATTCTGGATGATTTATGGATAGCCCTTACTGTAGGTATAATTGGTAATTTATTTATTCTTATTGGATTGGCTGGGAAAAGGTATTATTATGCCAAGTTAGTAGCAGATTTCACTTGGATCATGAAATATAAATTGTTTGAGCATTTTCTATATAATAAAAATAGTAAAAAAGAGGATATCCTATCCAATCTTGAAAACGATGTCAAACAATTAGAAACGTCTTATCTCGAACCAGCAGTCATTATTATTTCCTCAGTTGGTTTTACAATAGTTTCCATTGTATATGCATTGACAACAAATTTTTGGTTGGGCTGGATATTTATCTTTTTTTACTCTATGCCTGCACTCTGTAGTGGTATAGGTAGTAAAAAATTAGCCCTTATTTCTGAGGAAAAAGCGACGTCGAATCAGGAGTACTTGTCTCAGACAACGAATATCATTGGTGGAGAGAGTGTGATTAAAAATTACGGTGCTATGGATTTCTTCTATTCTCTTTTCAGAAGAGCCTTGTCGAAGAGAATTGATCAGGACATTCGTTATGAACAACAACGTACGATTAATAATATTCTCATTAATAGTATTGACGCATTTTGTTCGGTAGTTCCCATCATTATCGGTGGTATAATGACTTATTATAATTATTTGTCAGGAGCTAGTTTTGTTGCAATTTATCTAGTATCTCATAACATAGGCTATCAATTCAATGAATTGTCATATTTTATCAATACCTATAAATCAAGCAAGCAGCTTAGGAATCGTTATGATTTTCTACTTCAAGATGCGATTATACAAACAGATGACCTGTCTTCAACATCACTTTTTCCTATCTTAGTTGATTGCGTCAGTTTAAGTTTTGAAGATAATATACTTTTTGAAAATCTATCATTTGAAATTAAAAAAGGAGAAAAAATTGCTCTAATAGGTGCAAGTGGTTGTGGTAAGTCAACCTTACTTAACCTCATCTATGGGCAACTATCTCCAGATTTGGGGAAGGTGACTTATGCTGGTCAGATCTTAAATCAAGAGCAAGTTGCCAAATCAGCTTCTTATATTTTACAAGATTCCTATATTTTTGATGGTTTATCACTTGAGGAGAATATTACCCTTGGAGAGTCGATGGATAATATAAAGATGGACCTGATTCTTAATCGAGTAAATCTAGAATTTTTAAAGGGACATCTTCTTTATGGAAATCATCTTTCTGGTGGGGAAAAGCAACGTATAGAAATCGCTCGCAGTTTGTATCATAATAGTGATCTGATTTTGGCAGACGAGGTTAAAGCCAATCTTGATAAAGTGAATTCAAAACAAATTTCAAATATCTTATTAACCCTTCCACAAACCTTGGTTGAGGTAATCCACCATTATGATGAGGAGACACTTGCACAATACGACAAAGTAATTAATTTGTCTCAGTGACAATCAATAAAAAGAGGAAAGTATGTCTCGTTCATTTGTAAAATTATTAGTACGCGAATTGTTTGCATTTGGATGACAGTTAACATCATTGTGTATATATACGTTATTACAAAATCTGATATTGTAAATTTAATAGATTCAATATTGCCTTTTTATGAATAATATAAGTAAAGAATAGTAGCAAACATATTTAATTTACACCTCAATCATGAAATTTTCTGTCTAACTTTCGTAATATAGATTCATACTTTATTTATCAATTCGATTTCTACTTTTTAATTATAAAGTATGGGTTAAAAGTCGTCGAAATCAAAAAACACATAGTATCAGTTTTTTGAATACCTGATACTATGTGTTTTATTGTGGAAATATTTATTGGGCATTCTCCTCAAATTAAGTTTATCCCCAACTTCTTTTGTTGCTTAATGTGATACGCGACGGCGAGCTGCTTTTTTACGGTTTTCTTCGATGAAAGCTGCTTTTTGCTCTTCTGGCTCAATCACTTTCTTTTTAATTGCGTATACTGCACCTGCAACGGCAGCGACAGTTCCTGCGACACCTGTTACAAGACCTTTAGCGAATCCTTTAGCCATGAGTCTTCCTCCTTTATCTTTCCGATCAGCCAGGCTCCTTAAGTGGTAGCATTTTTCTGACTGAACTTTTTGTGATATAATAATAGTAACGAAAAAATGGAAATTTTTCAAGGAAAAAAGATGAAAACAAAAATAATTGTGATTGTTGGACCGACTGCTGTTGGGAAGACAGCCCTTGCTATTGAAGTGGCCAAGCGCTTTGGTGGAGAGGTGGTTAGTGGTGACAGTCAGCAAGTATACAGAAGGCTAGATATTGGGACGGCCAAGGCTAGCCCAGAGGAGCAAGCTGCTGTTCCTCATCATTTGATTGATGTCAGAGAGGTGACCGAGTCTTACTCGGCTTTTGATTTTGTTTCAGAAGCTAAGAAGGCTATTGAGGATATTCAAAGCCGTGGCAAGCTAGCCATTATAGCTGGTGGAACTGGGCTTTATATTCAGAGCTTGCTGGAAGGCTACCATCTAGGTGGAGAGACACCTCATGAGGAGATATTAGCCTATCGAGCTAGTTTAGAGCCTTATTCAGATGAGGAATTAGTCCATCTCGTGAAGCAAGCAGGCCTTGAAATTCCCCAGTTTAACCGTCGTCGTGCCATGCGTGCCTTGGAAATTGCCCATTTTGGTAAGGATTTGAAAAATCAGGAAAGTCCTTATGAAGCTTTGATTATCTGCTTGGATGATGAACGCAGTCAGCTTTATGAACGTATCAACCGTCGAGTAGATCTGATGTTTGAGGCTGGACTTTTGGATGAGGCTAAGTGGCTCTTTGACCATTATCCAGATGTGCAGGCAGCCAAAGGCATTGGCTACAAGGAACTCTTTCCTTATTTCCGTGGGGAGCAAACTCTTGAGGAAGCCAGCGATAGTCTCAAACAGGCAACCCGCCGTTTTGCTAAGCGTCAGTTGACCTGGTTCCGTAATCGCATGCAGGTGACCTTTTATCAGATAGGAGAGCCTGGAGTTCAAAACCGCATTTTAAGCCAGATTGAGGAGTTTTTAAATGATTGAAACGGAGAAAAAAGAGGAACGTGTCCTACTCATCGGTGTGGAATTGCAGGGCATGGACAATTTTGACCTCTCCATGGAAGAATTGGCCAGTCTGGCTAAGACTGCTGGAGCAGTCGTAGTAGGTAGTTACAGGCAAAAACGTGAAAAATATGATTCCAAAACTTTTGTTGGCTCTGGTAAGTTGGAAGAGATTGCGCGGATGGTGGATGCAGAAGAAATTACCACAGTCATTGTCAATAACCGCTTAACTCCACGGCAAAATGTCAATCTAGAAGAAGTTCTCGGTGTCAAGGTCATAGACCGTATGCAGTTGATTCTGGATATCTTTGCCATGCGGGCTCGAAGCCATGAAGGAAAACTCCAAGTTCATTTGGCTCAGCTCAAGTATCTCTTGCCTCGCTTGGTTGGTCAGGGGATTATGCTCAGCCGTCAGGCAGGGGGAATTGGTTCCCGTGGTCCAGGTGAAAGCCAGCTGGAATTGAATCGTCGTAGTGTTCGTAATCAAATCACAGATATCGAGCGCCAGCTCAAGGTGGTAGAGAAAAATCGGGCAACAGTTAGAGAAAAACGTCTGGAGTCGAGTACCTTTAAGATTGGTTTGATTGGCTACACCAATGCTGGGAAATCAACCATCATGAACACCTTGACCAGCAAGACCCAGTATGAGGCTGACGAGCTCTTTGCGACCCTGGATGCGACAACTAAGAGTATCCATCTGGGGGGCAATCTTCAGGTTACCTTGACTGATACGGTTGGGTTTATCCAAGATTTGCCGACTGAATTGGTGTCCAGTTTCAAGTCAACCTTGGAAGAAAGCAAGCATGTGGACCTTCTGGTGCATGTCATTGATGCCAGCAATCCTTACCACGAGGAGCATGAAAAAACGGTTCTGTCTATCATGAAAGACTTGGATATGGAGGATATTCCTCGACTGACCCTTTACAATAAAGCGGATTTGGTGGAGGATTTCACGCCTACTCAAACGCCGTATGCCCTCATTTCTGCCAAGTCTGAGGATAGTCGTGAGAACTTGCAAGCATTGTTTTTGGAGAAGATCAAGGATATTTTTGAAGTCTTTACCCTGCGCGTGCCTTTTTCTAAGTCTTACAAGATTCATGATTTGGAAAGTGTAGCGATTCTGGAGGATCGTGACTACCAAGATGATGGAGAAGTGATTACAGGCTACATTTCCGAGAAAAATAAATGGAGGTTAGAGGAATTTTATGACTGATATTAAAATGTTGGCTCTAAAGTATGGAGGTTATACAAGTCTGGATAAGGTCTATCTGGATCAGCTTCTAGCTGGCAAAACAGAGCAGGAGCAGTTAGCTCTCGTCACACCTCCTCCGAGTGTAGTCAATGCCTACTTTGCTGAACTCTACCAGAAAAAGAGTCCTCAGGCTGCGACAGATTACTTTGTAGAACTCAGTCATGAACTGAATCTCTACAATGTTGAACCAAGTTTCACCTTTGAAAATAAGCCTTTTATTCGTCTGAACCTGTCGGGTAAATCTTTTGGATTTTGCTATGAGAGTGAGGGACTGGGGCGGATTTTCTCAGAAGCTGAGGAAGTAATCACAGCTGACTTGCTCTTTGAAATTGCGCAAATTTTCCCCCATCAACTCGTCTTTGAAGAGTCTGGCAAGATTTACATGAAAGCTGTCGGAGATGAGGAAGTTATTAGTGTAGAAAATCTCACAGCTTTGACGGATTTGGAAAGTTTGGCTGATGGTCGCAAACGTCTAAAGGGCTACAGCCAAGAGGATTTATTGCAAGAAGCTGCTGCTTTTTCTGGAAAGCGCTATTTCCGATCGGAAAATCGCACAGCCATGTTATATATTGATTAATTAGAAAGTATCGAATGGATATTCAATTTTTAGGAACAGGGGCTGGTCAGCCCTCTAAAGCCCGTAACGTCTCAAGTCTCGCCCTGAAACTCTTGGACGAGATTAACGAAGTCTGGCTTTTTGACTGTGGAGAAGGAACGCAAAATCGTATTCTGGAAACCACGATTCGACCACGTAAGGTCAGCAAAATCTTTATCACTCACCTGCATGGAGATCATATCTTTGGCTTGCCAGGATTCCTTTCTAGTCGTGCCTTTCAGGCCAATGAAGAGCAGACAGATTTGGACATTTATGGACCTCAAGGGATTAAGTCATTTGTCTTAACCAGCCTTCGTGTGTCCGGTTCTCGTCTGCCTTACCGCATTCATTTCCATGAGTTTGACCAAGATTCTCTAGGGAAAATCCTTGAAACCGATAAATTCACGGTGTATGCAGAGGAGCTGGACCACACTATTTTCTGTGTTGGCTATCGTGTCATGCAAAAGGACTTAGAAGGTACCTTGGATGCTGAAAGACTTAAGGCTGCTGGTGTTCCATTTGGCCCGCTTTTTGGAAAAATCAAAAACGGTCAGGACGTTGTTCTAGAAGACGGAACTGAAATCAAGGCAGCAGACTATATCTCAGCACCACGACCTGGTAAGATTATTACTATTCTGGGTGACACCCGAAAAGCTAATGCCAGTGTGCGTCTAGCTGTTAACGCTGATGTCCTTGTCCATGAGTCGACTTATGGCAAGGGAGATGAAAAAATTGCCCGCAACCACGGTCACTCAACCAATATGCAGGCAGCACAAGTAGCAGCAGAAGCCGGTGCTAAACGCCTCTTGCTCAATCATATCAGTGCTCGTTTCCTCTCAAAAGATATCAGTCAGCTCAAGAAAGATGCGGCAACTGTTTTTGAAAATGTCCATGTGGTCAAAGACTTGGAAGAAGTGGAAATTTAGAAGATTGAGAAAGGATAAGTATGCGCACCATCATCATCACTGGAGCAAGCGGTGGCTTAGCCCAAGAAATGGTCAAACTCTTGCCAAATGACCAACTCATCTTGCTAGGTAGAAACAAGGAAAAACTAGCCCAACTATATGGAAATCATCCTCATGTGGAATTAATTGAAATCGATATTACTGATGACTCAGCCCTGGAAGCACTAGTAGCTGACCTCTATCTCCGTTATGGCAAGATTGATGTCTTGATTAACAATGCTGGCTATGGAATTTTTGAAGATTTCAACAAGATCTCTGATCAAGACATTCACCAGATGTTTGAGGTCAATACCTTTGCCCTGATGAATCTGTCTCGTCGCTTTGCGGAGCGCATGAAGGAAAGTCGAAAAGGCCATATCATCAATATCGTCAGCATGGCAGGTTTGATAGCGACTAGCAAGTCCAGTCTCTACTCAGCGACCAAGTTTGCAGCTATTGGATTTTCAAACGCTCTGCGTCTCGAACTGATGCCCTATGGAATCTATGTGACAACAGTCAATCCAGGACCGATTCGTACTGCCTTTTTTGACCAGGCAGACCCAGATGGGACCTACCTCAAGTCGGTTGACCGTTTTCTCTTAGAACCAGATGCAGTCGCTAGAAAGATTGTCAAAATCATAGGAAAAAACAAACGGGAACTCAATCTCCCAGTTTTGTTGAACCTAGCCCATAAGTTTTATATCCTTTTTCCCAAGCTGGCTGATAAGTTGGCTGGGGGGATCTTTAATTATAAGTAAAAGGAGTTCCTTACAAAAGGAACTTTTTTATACTATTTAACTGAGTGTCAAAAATTTGTTTGTTTTTTGTTCTAAATCTATATTCACATTTAATGAATTTTCTACAAATTTTAGAAAAAACAATCAAAAATATGATTTTTTGTGTTTAGGGTATTGAAATTTCCTATATTATTTTATAAAATAAGGGTAAAAGACTATGGAAAAGTAATACGCTTACAATGAAATGGAAGCGGTTACTAAAGGAGGATTTTATGGAAAAAGGCCATTGGAATCGTAAAAGAGTCTACAGCATTCGTAAGTTTGCCGTAGGCGCTTGCTCTGTCATGATTGGAACCTGTGCGGTTCTATTTGGAGGAAGTGTCATTGGAGAATCACCAGTTTTCGCAGATGAAACTCCGATTACTCACACTGTGGAACAAGCAAAAGAGGAAAGTCCGGCAGTGGAGGAAAAAGAAAATCAAGCTGTAGCAGAGCACAAGGATGCTGCAAGTGTCGATCAAAGTCAAGCCACTCCAATTGAAGCAAGCAAACCAGAGGTGAAAGAAGAGGAACCTGTAGCTCCAAAAGAGGAGAAAGCATCTCTAAAGCCTGAAGAAACAGCTCCAAAGGTAGAATCTCAAGCTTCAAGTCAAGAAAAGCCTGTCAAGGAAGATTTGAAAGCTGCGACAAATGAAGAAGTGAATCAAATGATTGAAGATAGAAAAGTGAATTTTAATCAAAATTGGCACTTTAAACTCAATGCGAATCCTAAAGAAGCTGTGAAATCAGATGCAGATGTATCAACATGGCAAAAATTGGATCTCCCACACGACTGGAGTATCTTTAACGATTTTGACCATCAGTCACCTGCCCAAAACGAAGGTGGACAGCTCAATGGTGGTGAAGCTTGGTATCGTAAGACTTTTAAACTTGATGAAAAAGATCTCAAGAAGAATGTTCGTTTGACCTTTGATGGTGTCTACATGGATTCTCAAGTCTTTGTCAATGGCCAGTTAGTGGGACATTATCCAAACGGTTATAACCAGTTCTCATACGATATTACCAAATACCTCCACAAAGATGGTCGTGAGAATGTGATTGCTGTCCATGCAATTAACAAACAACCAAGTAGCCGTTGGTATTCAGGTAGCGGTATCTACCGTGATGTGACCTTGCAAATGACAGATAAGGTTCATGTTGAGAAAAATGGGACAACCATCTTAACACCAAAGCTAGAACAACAGCAACATGGCAAGGTTGAAACGCATGTGACCAGCAAAATCGTTAATACAGACGATAAAGACCATGAACTTGTAGCAGAGTATCAAATCGTTGAACGTGGTGGTCAGGCTGTAACAGGTTTGGTTCGTACAGCGAGCCGTACCTTGAAAGCACATGAATCAACAAGTCTTGATGCGATTTTAGAAGTTGAACAACCAAAACTCTGGACAGTTTTAAATGACAAACCAGCCTTGTACGAATTGATTACGCGTGTTTACCGTGATGGTCAATTGGTGGATGCTAAGAAGGATCTGTTTGGTTACCGTTACTATCATTGGACTCCAAATGAAGGTTTCTCTTTGAATGGTGAACGCATTAAATTCCATGGTGTTTCCTTGCACCATGACCACGGAGCGCTTGGAGCAGAAGAAAACTATAAGGCAGAATACCGTCGTCTCAAACAAATGAAGGAGATGGGTGTTAATGCCATCCGTACAACTCATAACCCTGCAAGTCCACAGACATTGCAGATTGCAGCAGAGCTTGGTTTGCTGGTTCAGGAAGAGGCCTTTGATACTTGGTATGGTGGTAAGAAACCTTATGACTACGGACGTTTCTTTGAAAAAGACGCTACTCACCCAGAAGCTAGAAAAGGTGAAAAATGGTCTGACTATGATCTTCGTACCATGGTCGAAAGAGATAAAAACAACCCAGCTGTCTTCATGTGGTCTATCGGAAACGAAATCGGTGAAGCCGATGGTAAACCTCATTCTCTAGCAACGGTTAAACGCTTAGTAAAAGTGATTAAAGATGTTGATACTACACGTTATGTTACCATGGGAGCAGATAAGTTCCGCTTTGGTGATGGTAGTGGTGATCATGAGAAAATTGCTAATGAACTGGATGCAGTTGGTTTCAACTATTCAGAAGACAACTACAAGAAACTTCGTGCGAAACATCCAAACTGGTTGATTTACGGTTCTGAAACATCTTCAGCTACCCGTACACGTGGAAGTTACTATCGCCCTGAACAGGAATTGAAACATAGTAACGGACCTGAGCGTCATTACGAACAGTCTGACTATGGTAATGACCGAGTTGGCTGGGGTAAAACGGCAACAGATTCATGGATCTTTGACCGTGACAACGCTGGCTATGCTGGACAGTTTATCTGGACAGGTACGGACTATATCGGTGAACCTACACCATGGCACAACCAAAACCAAACTCCCGTTAAGAGCTCTTACTTTGGTATCGTAGATACAGCAGGTATTCCAAAACATGACTTTTATCTCTACCAAAGCCAATGGGTTTCTGCCAAGAAGAAACCGATGGTACACCTTCTTCCTCACTGGAACTGGGAAAATAGAGAATTGGCATCGAAAGTTGAAGATTCAGACGGAAAAATCCCAGTTCGGGCTTACTCAAACGCTGCAAGTGTAGAATTGTTCTTAAATGGTCAATCTCTTGGAGTTAAGAAGTTCAACAAAAAACAAACCAGTGATGGCCGTACCTACCAAGAAGGTGCCAATGCTAAGGAACTCTATCTTGAGTGGAAGGTTGCGTACCAACCAGGTACCTTGGAAGCTGTAGCTCGCGATGAAGCTGGAAACGAAATTGCACGTGATAAGATCACGACTGCAGGCCAACCAGCAGGTGTTCGCCTCGTCAAGGAAGAACACGCAATCGCAGCCGATGGAAAAGACTTGACCTACATCTACTACGAAATCGTAGACAGTGAAGGAAATGTGGTACCAACTGCCAATAATTTGGTTCGTTTCCAATTGCATGGACAAGGTCAACTGGTCGGTGTCGATAATGGGGAACAAGCCAGCCGTGAACGTTATAAGGCACAAGCAGATGGTTCTTGGATCCGCAGAGCCTTTAACGGTAAAGGGGTTGCCATTGTCAAATCAACTGAACAAGCAGGTAAATTCACGCTAACTGCCCACTCCGATCTCTTGAAATCTGATCAAGTAACCGTCTTTACTGGCAAGAAAGAAGATCAAGAAAAGACTGTTCTCGGAACAGAGGTGCCAAAAGTTCGTACAGTCATTGCCCAAATTCCAAAAATGCCGAAGACCGTCGCTTTTATCTACAGTGATGGCAGTCGTGAAAAACGTCCAGTGACTTGGTCTTCAGTTGATGTGAGCCAAGCAGGAGTTGTGACTGTTAAAGGTATGGCAGACGGACGCGAAGTTGAGGCCCGTGTCGAAATTCTAGCAATTGCAAATGAGCTTCCAACTGTTAAGCGTGTTGCTCCAGGAACAGACTTGAGCGCTGTTGACAAATACGTTTCTATTGCTGTTACGGATGGAAGCGTTCAAGAATACGAAGTTGATAAGTGGGAGATTGCGGAAACAGATAAAGCTAAACTGTCAGTTGCAGGATCACGTATTCAAATGACTGGCCAACTAGGTGGTGAGATTATTCACGCTACCCTTATAGTAGAAGATGGTGATGTTGCAGCACCTGTAGTACCAACTGTAACGGTTGGTGATGAAGCTGTCACTGGTCTTACTACTCAAAATCCAATGCAATACCGCACACTTGCTTATGGAGCTGAGTTGCCAAAAGTCACAGCAAGTGCTGAAAATGCGGATGTTACTGTAGTCCAAGCAAGTGCAGCAAACGGCATGCGTGCAAGTATCTATGTTCAACCAAAAGATGGTGGCCCTCTTCAAACCTATGCAATTCAATTCCTCGAAGAAGCACCAAAAATTGACCACTTGAGCCTACAAGTAGAGCAAGCTAACGCTCTTAAAGAAGACCAAACAGTGAAATTGTCTGTACTCGCTCACTATCAAGACGGAACACAGGCAGTTCTACCAGCGGATAAAGTTACCTTCTCTACAAGTGGTGAAGGGGAAGTCGCAGTTCGTAAAGGAATGCTTGAGTTACATAAGCCAGGAGCAGTCACTCTGAAAGCGGAATATGAGGGAGCTAAAGGCCAAGTTGAACTCACTATCCAAGCCAATACTGAGACGAAGGTTGCGCAATCTATCCGTCCAGTAAATGTAGTGACAGACTTGCATCAAGAACCTACTCTTCCAACAACAGTAACTGTTGAGTATGACAAAGGTTTCCCTAAAACTCATAAAGTCATTTGGCAAGCTATTCCAAAAGAAAAACTAGACCACTATCAAACCTTTGAAGTTCTAGGTAAAGTTGAAGGTCTTGATCTTGAAGCGCGTGCTAAAGTATCTGTAGAAGGCATCGTTTCAGTTGAAGAAGTCAGTGTGACAACTCCAATCGCAGAAGCACCACAATTACCAGAAAGCGTTCGTACCTACGATTCAAATGGCCACGTTTCATCAGCTAAGGTTACTTGGGATGCGATTCGTACAGAGCAATACGCCAAGGAAGGTGTCTTTACAGTTAATGGTCGCCTAGAAGGTACGCAATTAACAACTAAACTTCATGTTCGCGTATCTGCTCAAACTGAGAAAGGTGCAAACATTTCTGACCAATGGACCGGATCAGAATTGCCACTTGCCTTTGCTTCAGACTCAAATCCAACTGATCCTGTTTCAAACGTCAACGATAAATTGATTTCCTTTAATGACCGCCCAGCTAACCGTTGGACAAACTGGAACCGTAGTAATCCAGAAGCTTCAGTTGGTGTCCTATTCGGAGATTCAGGTATTTTGAGCAAACGTTCAGTTGATAATCTAAGTGTCGGATTCCACGAAGACCACGGAGTTGGCGTACCGAAGTCTTATGTGATTGAATATTATGTCGGGAAGACCGTTCCAACAGCCCCTAAAAACCCTAGCTTTGTAGGTGAGGAAAACCATGCCTTTAATGATCCTGCAAACTGGAAAGAGGTAAGCAATCTCAAAGCACCAGCTCAATTAAAAGCTGGAGAAATGAATCATTTCAGCTTTGATAAAGTTGAGACCTATGCGGTTCGCATTCGTATGGTTCGACTTGATAGCAAGAAAGGAACGTCTATCACAGAAGTACAAATTTTTGCGAAACAAGTTGCGGCAGCTAAACAAGGACAAACAAGAATCCAAGTTGACGGTAAAGACTTAGCAAACTTTAACCCAGATTTGACAGACTACTACCTTGAGTCTGTAGATGGAAAAGTTCCTGCAGTAACAGCAAGTGTTAGCAACAATGGTCTCGCCACCGTCGTTCCAAGTGTTCGTGAAGGTGAGCCAGTTCGTGTTATCGCGAAGGCTGAAAATGGTGATATCCTAGGAGAATACCGTCTACACTTTACAAGCAATAAAGACTTGCTCTCTCGTAAACCAGTTGCCGCGGTCAAACAAGCTCGCTTGCTACAAGTAGGGCAACCGCTTGAATTGCCAACTAAGGTTCCTGTTTATTTCACAGGTAAAGACGATTACGAAACAAAAGACTTGGCAGTAGAATGGGAAGAAGTTCCAGCAGAAAAGCTGACAAAAGCAGGTCAATTTACCGTTCGAGGTCGTGTCCTTGGTAGTGATCTTGTTGCTGAGTTCACTGTACGAGTGACAGACAAACTTGGCGAAGCTCTTTCAAATAACCCAGAGTATGATGAAAATAGTAACCGCGCCTTTGCTTCAGCCACTAACGACATTGATAGAAACTCCCATGACCGTGTGGACTATCTCAATGACGGAAATCATTCAGAAAATCGTCGTTGGACAAACTGGTCTCCAACACCATCTTCTAATCCAGAAGTATCAGCAGGTGTGATCTTCCGTGAAAATGGTAAGATTGTAGAACGGACTGTAGCGCAAGCCAAACTTCATTTCTTTGCAGATAGTGGTACGGATGCACCATCTAAACTCGTTTTAGAACGCTATGTCGGTCCAGAGTTTGAAGTGCCAACCTACTATTCAAACTACCAAGCCTACGACACAGACCATCCATTCAACAATCCAGAAAATTGGGAAGCTGTTCCTTATCGTGCGGATAAAGACATTGAAGCCGGTGATGAAATTAACGTTACCTTTAAAGCTGTCAAAGCCAAAGCCATGAGATGGCGTATGGAACGCAAAGCGGATAAGAAGGGTGTTGCGATAATTGAGATGACCTTCCTTGCTCCGAGTGAATTGCCTCAAGAAAGTACCCAATCAAAAATTCTTGTAGATGGAAAAGAACTTCCTGACTTCGCTGAAGATCGTCAAGACTACCAAATCACCTATAAAGGTCAACGTCCAAAAGTCTCAGTCGAAGAAAGTAATCAAGTAGCTTCAACAGTTGTAGATAGCGGAGACGATAGCCTTCCAGTACTTGTTCGCCTTGTTTCAGAAAGTGGAAAACAAGTCAAGGAATACCGCATCCACTTGACTAAGGAAAAACCAGTTTCTGAGAAGACTGTTGCTGCTGTACAAGAAGAACTTCCAAAACTCGAATTTGTTGAAAAAGATTTGGCCTATAAGACAGTTGAGAAAAAGGATTCAACCCTGTATCTAGGTGAAACTCGTGTAGAACAAGAAGGAAAAGTTGGTAAGGAACGGATCTTCACGGCGGTTAATCCTAGTGGAAGTAAGGAAGAAAAACTCCGTGAAGTGGTAGAGGCTCCGACAGACCGCATCGTCTTGGTTGGTACTAAACCAGGAACTTCTCTTCCAGAAGACGAAGTGAAGAATCTTGTCCTCGACAGACCAGAACTTGTAGTTGAAGAAGAAACAATTGATTTTAAGGTTCAGGAACAAAAGAATGATCAGCTTCCAGTGGGTCAAACTCGTGTTCTCCAAGAAGGTCAAAAAGGTATCCGTGTTCACTTGATCGAAGTTGAAAATGGCAAGCGAACTGAAAAAGAAAGCTATGATAAAGTCGTGGCTCAGGATCGCATTGTAGAAGTTGGTACGGCTAGTGAAACAACTAAACCAGTACCTCAAGAATCTACAAAACCACAAGTATCAGAAAAAGCAGATACAAAAGAAATTGTTTCAAGTGAAGCTAGTCATGTTCAAGAAGAACAGTTACCAAATACAGGAAGTGCAGAAAGTCAAGCAGCTCTAGCAGCAGGTTTAGCTCTTCTTGGCTTGAGTGCAGGTCTAGTGGCCACTAAAGGTAAAAAAGAAGACTAGAATGAATCAGTATTTCTTCTAAATGTATCTTAGAAAGACCAGGGAATCCTGGTCTTTTTAATGGGTAGAAGTATTATCTAAAGAGCAATTTAACGTTTGTGAAATCAGATAACCAAAATGATAAAAACACTATCTGGTATCGAAAACGAGATGAACTTATTTTTTAAAAAATGGCGGTAAAATATACCAGATTTTGTTTCGATGATAGGAGAAGAAAAGATACAAAGCGGTTAATATACGGATGTGAAAAAGTCGATTTCAACCTGTAAGAAAAAATTGGATTTTTTTTATAAAAATTTGCTTGATAGTTCTAGCCTTTTTCTTCATAGTATGATAAAATGTGGATGTAATGTGGCTAATAATTTTCGCTTGAAAAAGGAGAATGGTAATTAGTTGGGGACAATCATTTAGTTTACTATTACATTGTACATTTACAACTGAATATTATAAGAAAGGAAGATTAAATGAACAAGAAAATAAGATCTTGGATTCAGATCCTTATTCTTTGTTTGGGAGTTATTCTCCAATCATTTGCCCCTCTGACGCAAGTACATGCGACAGAGTATAATGATGTGATCACTAGTGTTGGTGTTGAAAACAGATCTGGTGAAGCTTTAACGCAAGGGTTGGATATTTGGCAAGAATTCCGTCTTACTGCAGATTTTGTTTTGCCAGATAATACGGTGCATGAAGGTGATACAACAACACTTCAATTGCCATCAGAGATTACATTTTCAAACTCTTCAGACATTGAATTACGAGATGCTTCTAACAATCTTGTAGCTACTGGTCGTTTAGATGCAGCTAGCAAAACAATTACTCTAACTTACACAAAGTTTGTTGAGAATAATTCTGGCGTTAGGGGGAAATTCTTTGTTTATGTCCGAGTTGACCATGACGTTGTTTCAGAAGAAAAAGACGTTGATGTCAATATTACTGTAGGACATAGAGTTCTATTTGCAGGGAAAATCCGTTATAACGGTCCTCCAGGGAAATACGACTCTAAAATTGAAAAGAGTTCCTTCCAATACAAGGATGACGAGAAAAATGTAATCCGTTATAACATTACTGTAAACCGCAATATGGCGAACTACAGTGATGTCACTATCAAAGATGCTTTCTCTTCTCCAAATATGACATTCCTACCAGATACTTTTCGTATTTACAAAGTAGATTGGAGTTGGAATAACGGAGACTGGAAATGGACTAATGCTCAGGATATGACCGAAACCTTTAAAAACCAACTAGTGGTAAATGCGAATGGTGATGGTTTCACCCTTCCTTTAGGAGATACTAATGGTTTTGGTTATATGATCGAGTATCGAGCTAAAGCGAATTATGATCTAGTCGATGGTGAGGAAATCACGAACGTAGCCAACATGAGCTACAATGGTAGTGAGAATGAACAATCAACCAGCACACGTACCTACCAGATTGCAGGTG
>NZ_AJRH01000029.1:0-19418 GCF_000297015.1 Streptococcus sp. GMD6S
CAAGAAAATTAACCCATATTAAAAAAGTTGTAATTGACTGATAATTTAAGAAAAATATACAGTCTTTAAAAAAAAGACAGTCTTAGCAGACTGTCTGGAATAACTGAGATTATTTTACAAAATCAAGCAATGCCAAGAAGCTTTCAGCTTCAAGTGACGCACCACCAACAAGGGCACCGTCAACGTCTGGGCAAGCCATGTATGAAGCAACGTTTTCAGGTTTAACAGAACCACCGTATTGAACACGAACTTTGTCCGCAACTTCTTGACCGAAGTCTGCAGCTACAACGTCACGAACAACTTTACACATTTTTTGTGCATCGTCTTGTGAAGCTGATTTACCAGTACCGATAGCCCAGATTGGCTCATAAGCGATAACGGATGCAGCAACTTGTTCTGCAGTCAATCCAGCCAATGCAGCAGATACTTGAGCACCTACGAATTCAGCAGCTTTACCAGCTTCGTAAGTTTCAAGTGACTCACCACAACAGATGATTGGAAGCATACCGTTTGCAAAGATTGCTTTTGCTTTTTTGTTGATATCTTCGTCAGTTTCATGGAAGTAGTCACGACGTTCTGAGTGACCGATAACAACGTAGTCAGTACCGATTTCTTTCAAAACTTGTGGGCTAGTTTCACCAGTGAAAGCACCTGCATTTTCAAAGTAGCAGTTTTGAGCAGCAACTTTAAGGTTTGAACCTTTAGCAGCAGCAAGAACAGCTGTCAAATCAAGAGCTGGAGCTGCGATACCTGCTTCAACAAGGTCTGATGAAGGAAGTTTTGATGCAACGGCTTCAACGAATGCTTTTGCTTCTTCTGGATTTTTGTTCATTTTCCAGTTACCAGCGATAAATGGTTTACGTGACATTTCACATACCTCTTTTTTCATTTTATTCACTATTATTCTATCATATTTATAAGGAGCTTGCAAACCTTACTCTAATTTTCAAGATTTTTCAAGCGACTAATCTTGCCACAAATTCATGGCATCGAGGAAATCAGCCGAAGCCTGAACTTGTTTGGGATTGTTGACTTCTCGCTCTGCTCGTTTGGCCTCTACCTGAGTCACAGACTGAATACCTTCATGGCGCCAGTTTCGTAGGATTGCCTGAATATATTTCCAGTTTGGCTTGCCATTGAGAACGGCCTCTCGGAGAGCTTCCTTGATCAAATCCGCCTTAACTCCGTCTTCTTTGACAGTCTTAGAAAGGTCTTCGATTTCAAATGGTGTTAATAAGCGTCCCAATTCCTGCTGAAAAGTTTCAACCAGATCCTTCAACTGATTCTGCGGGTTTGGGACTGTTGTAGCTGGAGTTTGGCTATCTAGTAAGCTATCCAAGCGTTCAAAAGCCAAACTAGCATCAAAAATCAGCTCAATTTCCCCGTTTAGTTCAATGGTTCGATATTGTAGCAAGCCATTTTCAGTCAAATTCGAAATAGATTGGTTGACATCTGCCACCTCTTTCCCAATGATTTCAGCAATCTGACTAGGCGAAACATCTCCTAGGGCTGTGGTATTTTGTAAATAGAAAAATTGCCAGACCAGAAAATCTTCGCTGGAAGGAAAGAGTTCCTTAAAATGCAAGAGAAGGGCACTTGGCAAAACCAAGTTCCCTGATTTAAAAGCGTCAAAATATGTCATAATTCCTCTTATAGATATCCAAATGCAGCCGCATCATCCTCTACCTTTCTCCAGTCAAAAGGGGTTTCTTGATAAACTGCATAGTTTACCCAATTACTGAAAAAGAGGGCAGCTGATGAAGACCAACAGAGACAAGGCGTCTCATTTACATCATCATTTTTAAAGTAGTTCTCTGGGATATGAGGGTTGAGTCCCGCCTCATAATCACGAAAATACTCTCTTGCCAAAGTGTCACGATCGTACTCCAAATGACCAAAACTATAAATCTCACGCAAATCTCGACTAGCTAGGATAGAAACCCCAACCTCAGGACCTTCTGACAGAATCTCCAGATTGGTCTTGTTTAAGATTTCTTCTTTTAAAATCTCAGTATGACGAGAATGAGGAGCTACATAGCGATCATCAAAACCTCTAAAAAGAAGGTGCCCTTCTTTCAAGGTGTCCTGTGGGTAAATACCTGATAGTTTCCGATCCATCTGGTGCTTTTCAACGCCATAGCGAACATAAAGACCTGCTTGTGCTCCCCAACAGATATGGAGGGTTGAAAAAACATGCGTCTTGGACCATTCGATGACCTGCTTGAATTCTTCCCAGTAATCTACCTCCTCAAAAGGCAAATGCTCCACTGGTGCTCCTGTGATAATCATTCCATCAAAAAAGTCATCCTTGACCTCTGGAAAGGTCTTATAGAATGTTTCCATATGTTCGGCACGAGTTGTCTTGGAACGATGTGTTTCCATATATAAGAAATCAATATCTAATTGCAAAGGGGTATTAGCCAAATGTCGCAAGAGTTGCGTTTCTGTTACCATTTTTTGAGGCATGAGATTTAAAATCAAAATCTTCAAGGGGCGAATATCCTGATGAGCAGCCCGTTGGTCGTCCATAACAAAGATATTTTCTGTCCTTAAAATCTCCACAGCTGGTAATTTTTTATCAATTCGAATCGGCATAATACCCTCCTAACAGTTCTCTATTTCGGGAATGATGTTGTCTGTTTGAAAGCAAAAACCTCCAAATACTTCTTCCCTTTATTATACTGTATGAAGATATAGTTTTCAATTATAGTTTTTCTCTAACTAGCTATAGTTAATTTATATAGCAGATGAAGAGAAAACAGCCCCAAGGACTGTTTTTCATTAATAATGCATAAGTACCTTGTAATCGTAATCTCCGATTTTTTCACGGCCTTTAAGCTCATCCAACTCAATCAAGAAAGCACAACCGGCTACAATTCCACCAAGTCTTTCAATCATCTCAATCGTTGCTTTGACAGTTCCACCTGTTGCCAAAAGATCATCTACGATGAGAACACGTTGACCTGGCTTAATCGCATCAGCATGCATGGTCAAGGTATCAATACCGTACTCTTTCTCATAGTCAGCAGAAATGACTTCACGTGGCAATTTCCCTGGTTTACGAACAGGAGCAAAGCCAATTCCCAACTCAAAAGCAACAGGACAGCCCACGATAAAGCCGCGAGCCTCTGGGCCCACGATCATGTCGATCTTCTTATCGGTTGCATACTGAACAATTTCACGAACAGCGTAGCTATAAGCATTTCCATCTGCCATCAAAGGGCTGATATCACGGAAGGTAATACCTTCCTTAGGATAATTCTCAATCGTTGCGATATAATCTTTTAAATTCATCTTTTTCTTTCTTTCAAAGTTTTTTACTCTCTATTATACCATATTTTTTAAGAAAGAAAAAAGGAAAAGTTAACTTCAATAATTATCTAACGATTTGACGATTTATAACTAGCCATAGCAATAAAGCCCAATTTCTGTTTATTCTTAGCAAACATTTTATACATAGTTAAAAACTGCTTTCTATTCTCCTTTTTACAAGCATTTACGCAAATTTTCAAAGTTCCTAGCCAACCTTCGTCATAAATCATACCTGATAATTTCATTAATGTCATTTCACCAGTCAATATTTTCACATCACGATAACCTGATTCTATCATCACCTGTTCCCAACCATCTTGAGTTAAAGGACCTACATTTACATGAATTGCTTGTGACAATTCCTGTCTGACAGACTCTTTAGCTTCCTTAAGAAGCACATCATGTGTCAAAAGAAGACCTTCAGGTTTTAAAATCCTCAGATACTCCATTACACATTTTTTCTTAGCTTGATCGGCTTGCATAGTCAGCATAGCTTCATTTATAACAATATCAAAACTAGCATCTCCATAAGGAAGTTTCATTGCATTTGCTCTTTCAAATCTGATCAAATGACCAACACCTGCCGTTTCAGCAGATTTTTTAGCCACTTCTAAGGCTTGTCCATCCATATCAACAGCAGTTATCTTACAACCAAAACGCTGTGCTAACTCAATTGCTGTAGTTCCCCTATTGCACGCAACCTCTAGTATTCTCTTTTCTTTTGAAAATCCTCCTTCCGTAATTAACCAATCTGTAGCACGTTTTCCACCTGGACGTAAGCGTTTTTTCCCCAGTTTTGCTAAAAACTTATGACCTGCTTCTGACATTTGAACACCTCTATTTTTTCTTCATTATAACATAAAATTATATTGTCTGACAATTCTAATCTATTATTTGATAAACTAGAATCAAAAGCATACAAGCTACCATGACTATAGCATAAATCTATTAATCACCTCTCTAGTTCGAATTCAATTGCTCACGTAGTTTACGCATATAGGTTACGCCTACATATTTGTACTTTAGAGTTGCTGGCCTTCTTATCCGCTATATACGCTTTACTATCACGTGCCTATTCGTATAGCCAAGATTTCTCTATCTCTTTCTCTGCCGATTCTTATTTCCAACGTCAGACTTAAACAGTCTATCCTAATGCCGTTCGATCAGCTACTCACAATAGTCAGGCTTGGGAATCACTTTTGGCTTTACTAGTATATGGTACCCACAGAGGACTTACACCTCAGATGAACGGAATGTCCGTCGTACCTAAAAAAACGAGCACTTTCGTACTCGTTTTTAAAAATCTGTTAATTAAAGTGAGTTTACGTCAACCTTGATACCAACACCTTGAGTAGTTGTGATTGTCAAGTTTGTTACGTAAGTTCCTTTAGCTGTAGCTGGTTTTGCTTTTTGGATTGTTTCGTTGAAAGCTTTGAAGTTTTCAACCAATTTTTCAGCTTCAAATGATACTTTACCGATGATTGCTTGAACGTTACCTGCACGGTCAGCACGGTAAGTAATCTTACCACCTTTAGACTCTTCAACTGCTTTAGCAACATCCATTGTTACAGTACCAGTCTTAGGGTTTGGCATCAAGTTACGTGGTCCAAGGACACGTCCAAGACGTCCAACAAGAGCCATCATGTCAGGTGTAGCGATAACTACGTCGAAGTCCAACCAACCGTCGTTGATTTTCGCAACAAGGTCATCTTCACCAACAAAGTCTGCACCAGCAGCTTTTGCTTCTTCAGCTTTTGCACCACGTGCAAAAACAAGAACGCGTGAAGTTTTACCAGTACCGTTTGGCAATACCATTGCGCCACGGATTTGTTGGTCAGCTTTTTTAACGTCGATGTTCAAGTTGTAAGCAACTTCTACAGTTGCGTCAAATTTTGCAAAGTTAGTTTCTTTTGCAAGTGCTACAGCCTCTTCTACACTGTATGCTTTTGTGCTGTCGATTTTCTCAAGAGCAGCACGAAGTTGTTTGCTTTTTTTAGCCATTTTCTATTCTCCTTGTAAGTGGTTCAATCGATTTTCATCTCCCACGTCACTTCTCGAAATGATGAAGTCTTGCGGGTATTCAGTCTATTGATTTTCTTTTCCTACTTCGTTAAGTTCCTTTACTGTACCCAAGTACAAGCGTCAGTCACTGGCCTAGTATGAAAAGCAACTAATAGACTGCTGTGAGATTTTCTACTGTGTTATTGATTAGTCAACAACAGTGAATCCCATAGAACGAGCAGTACCTTCGATCATACGCATTGCAGACTCAATGTTTGCTGCGTTCAAATCTGGCATCTTAGTTTCTGCAATTTCTTGTACTTGTGCACGAGTAACTGTAGCAACTTTAGTTTTGTTAGGTGTACCTGATCCTTTTTCAACACCTGCAGCTTTTTTCAAAAGAACAGCAGCTGGTGGTGTTTTTGTAACGAAAGTAAATGATTTGTCTTCGTATACTGAGATAACAACTGGAATGATCATACCAGCTTGGTCAGCTGTACGAGCGTTGAACTCTTTTGTGAATCCCATGATGTTGATACCAGCTTGACCAAGAGCAGGTCCAACCGGTGGAGCTGGTGTAGCTTTACCAGCAGGGATTTGCAATTTTACAAGTTTTTCGACTTTTTTAGCCATTTTTAAATCCTCCTTTGTGGTTTTGGCGGTAATTAAAGATTTTTACCTCCCACAAGTATGCTTTACACACACCTTTCTATTATACACTATTTATCTAAAAATGCAAGAGAAAAATTACTTTTTTAATCGACGTAATCTCCGCCTTCAAATCCATAGTATTCTTCCAAACTGAGGCCACTTGCAGCAATTTCTTTGGCTTCTTTTCCAACGTAGCGGAGATGCCATTCTTCTGCCATGTAGCCAGTCTCTTTTTCCTTGCCTTTGAGATAGCGAACGACAAAGCCATAGTCAGCCGCATGATCCAAGAGCCACTGGGCTGCCTTTTCTTCAGTAACTAAATCACCATCTGTCCCAATAAGGTCAAAAGCAAGGCCCGTCTGGTGTTCACTATAACCTGGTCGAGCTGAGTAGCGATCTGCTGCTTCCTTACCATCTTGATTGACATAGTCTTGATAAAGTTTGGTTTGAGTTTCATAACTTCTAAAACCACTGTAGTGATCGCTGATTGGGTAGCCAGCTGCTTGCATTGCTGCAATGAGCTTCAGCAACTCTGCTTTAGCTGTTGGATTTTCTCCTGGATTATAGTCTTTTGACAAAGGATAGTGCTTATTAGCTATGACGATTTCATCGTATTTCCCTTGAATACTATAGTAGTCTCCCTTATTGACAACTTCTGCCTTCTTCTGACTAGAAGCTTGGGATTTGCTCCCTACAGTTCCTTCAGGTTGACTAGTTTGTTCTGTTTTTTGAGTATTTTCTTCATTTTTAGGTTGTTCTTGAGAACATGCTGCTAGGGTTACTGCCAGCAAACCAGATAAAACAATGTATCTTTTTTTCATTTTTCCTTCCTCTCTTAGACCACGTGCTTCTCTAATTCATCGGATAAGGCTTTAATCATTTGTTCCAACTCATGGGATTTCACTTGGCAATCTTCTGCCGCCATTTCTTCCCATGGCATCCACCAGACTGGCCCACGGCCATTCAATCCATGACCCTTCATATCACCTGTTCTTCGTGGAAAGAGATGCCAATGAGCGTGGGCATCACCATTTCCTAGGAGTTCAATATTCATCTTTTCAGCCTCAAATACTTTGGCGACTGCTTCTTGGACCAAACTCATTTCCTCTAAAAAGCGAAGTTTTACAGAAGTCTCCATATGGTGGAGTTCTGTGACATGCTCTTTTGCCAGAAATAAGGTATAGCCCTTAAAGTATTGGTGATCTCCAATAACAACATAGCCTGTTTCTAGTTCTTTTACAAAGTAGGGATTTTCCCCTGCCTTGATCCATTCAATTCTTTGACAAATCAAGCACATATTATTCTACCAAGGTGCTCTTGAGATAGGCGTCTACCATACGCTCTGTCGCCACGACCGAATCAATATGTGTTCGTTCGTAAGAGTGACTGGACTCAATACCAGCTCCAAGGAGGGCGTGTTTGACCTCTGCTCCTGCTGACATAGCCGCTGAAGCATCCGAACCGTAAAATGGATAAATGTCGAGCTTAAAAGGAATATCTTGCTCCTTCGCCAAAGTTACCAAGTGTTGACGGAAGTCATAGTGATAGGGACCTGAAGCGTCCTTGACACAGATAGAAACTGTATACTCATCCGTCTGCTGGTCATCGCCCATAGCTCCCATATCCACAGCTAGATATTCCACTACCTGAGCTGGAATATTGGAGTTGGCACCGTGACCAACCTCTTCGAAGACTGAAAAAGCAAAATGAGTTGTTACTGGCAATGCAATCCCCTCTTCCTTATAAACACGAAGAAGATTGAGCAAAATTGCTGCGCTGACCTTGTCATCCAAATGACGGGACTTGATAAAACCAGTCTCTGTCACGACAGTTCGCGGGTCAAAACTGATAAAGTCGCCAACCTCGATGCCCAAGGCGCGCGTTTCCTTTTCATTGGTTACTTTTTCGTCCAAACGCACTTCCATATTGTCCTGTGTGCGTTCAGCAGTTCCTGCATCTTTGTAGACATGGCAAGAAGTTTGATGGATGAGGATGGTCCCAGATACCGTTTGACCTGTGCTAGCCACATGAACCGTACAGTTCTCCCCTTCAATCATGTTCCAAGGGAAACCACCGATACGATCCAATTTGAGACGGCCATCTGGTTTGACAGCACGGACAATAGCACCCAGCGTATCCACATGGGCAGTCACATAGCGGTGTTGGTCATCATTTTGACCTTTAATAGTAACATTGACACCACCCTTGGCTGTGCGAACAGGCTGGTAACCAAGCTCTTCTAAAGTATGGACTAGATAGTCTGAGATCTCACGAGTAAAGCCCGTCGGAGATGCAATTGCGGTTAGTTCTTTGATATAGTTTATAGTCTGATTCATTTCTTCACCTCTTTCCTACCATTATAACATTTTTCTAGTCAGACTCCTTCTCAAAAGGAGAAAAACTGTGTTTAGTTGCTTTCACTATAGATCCATGTTATAATACAAATACTTTGATTATGAAAGGAAAGTAACAAATATGAAATCATACTTTAAAGTATCACTAGCCCTTGTGGCTTCACTTGTCCTCCTGCTCGGATGTTCCAAACAAGCATCAACAACTGCTAGCAGTACTAAAGAAGACACAACAACTCAGTCAAGTGAGAGCAAACAAAGCACTGAACAATCATCTGAAAAGAAAGAAACAGCCAAGACACATACTTTTGTCAACAAAAGCAATTCTGGAATCACTTCTACCTTGGTTTATACTGTAGAGGGGGACAATGTTATCAAGCAAACCGCTCAAAATGTTGCAGATCCTGAGATTCTTAACGCAACTCCAGAAGATGTCAAGAGTTTTATCGAAGAAAAGTACAAAGGTTATAATGGACTCAAAGGTGTTAAACAAACGATTGAAATCAAAGATGGAAAAGTTGTTCAAGATTTAGAAGTTGATTTCTCAGTTGCAAGTATTAGCGAACTTAGAAAAGCACTTCCTGAAGAATATTCTGGTATCGGCAATCGTGTCAGTTTCTCAAACTCTAAAAAAGCACTGGAAAAAATGGGGTTCACAGAAAAGACGAACTAATCTCCTAAAATTTCATATAGACTAGTGTAGGTCCACCCCAAAAGTTAGACACAACTCTAACTCTTGGGGTATTTTATTACATCCCTAACCGATGAGTCCAATAGAGTCCTCCCAATCCCATAAAAAGTGCATTTAAAACTTCACACCCTTATAAAGCCATAGGATAAAAGTTATTTGAAATAGATGGAGACAAAACTTTAATCGTCTGACTAGTTTCTGTTCATTGGAATGTCAGTTCAGATAAAAGGGTAGGTCTAGTTGATTTTGTAGTAGAATCATGTTATAATACAAAATACTTTGATTATGAAAGGAAATTCTATGAAAACTCTGGTTAAAACTTCACTAGCCCTAGTGGCTTCACTTATCCTCCTGCTCGGATGTTCCAAACAAGCATCTACACCTGCTAGCAGCAGTAGCAAAGAAGACAAAACAACTCAGTCAAGCGAGACCAAACAAAGCAGCCAACAATCATCTGAAAAGAAAGATGAGACAAAAAACTACATTTTTGTTCACAATAGCAATCCCGGAAGAACTTCTACCTTGACATACACTGTTAAGGGGGATGATGTTGTAAAACAAGAAGTCTATAATGTTTTTGACCCTGAAATACTGGACAGGTCAGCAGAAGAGATTAAAGAACTTATCGTGAAAACTTATAAAAAGGAGGAAGGACTTAAAGGCATTACACAAAATATCGAATTCAAAGATGGAAAAGTCATCCATAGCATGGAGGTTGACATGACTGTTGTGAATCTCGAAGAGATGAAAAAAGCAATGCCAAATGAAGTTTCTGGCTCTGGAAGCCGTGTAAGTTTTCTAAAAACTAGAAAAATGCTTAAAGAGGCTGGATATATTGAACAAACCAACTAATGAGTCGTGCTCATACAAAAAATTCTTGGTCGATGACCAAGAATTTTTTTTTATTCCATCTCAAAAACATCACTCTCTTGTTTGTTTGGTAGAAACAATGAAAGCAAGATTCCGATAATAGCTGGCACTAGCCATGGAAGAGAGGCTGACGCAAACGGAAGGGCATTAATCAGATTTTCTAGAAACTCAATCTTAAAGGAACTTCCAAGGACGCTTGCAAGAGCAATAGCTGTAACAAGCCCAATAGTTAACTGCATGCCCGGTTTTGATAGGGCGACAAACTTATTCACAATCACGATCATCACAATGGCGATGGTGATTGGGTACAAGATTACCAGTACTGGCACTGAGTACTTAATGATTGCATCCAAACCGAGGTTTGCAATAGCAAATCCAATCAAGGTAAAGGCAGTGGCATAGACCTTGTAGCTGATTTGTGGGAAACGTTCGTTAAAGAACTCTGCTGTCGACACAATCAAGCCAACTGTCGTTGTGAAGCAGGTTACAGTTACCATAACAGCAAGGAAGAGTTGAGCTGTTGATCCAAAGATTTCCTGAGTTGCTTGCGACAAGATATAAACACCTGGTGTTCCACCCTTCATCGCTTCGGCTGGTACTGGGAAGTGATTTCCAAGGAATCCTAAACCGATATAAAGAGCGCTAAAGGCAAGAGCTACAACGATACCAACCACCCAAATAGTTGAAATATACTCTTTCTTACTGGAGAATCCAAGTTGTTTCAAGGTTTGAACTGCAATCACACTGAAGGCAACTGAAGCAAGGGCATCTAAGGTATTATAACCTTCTAGGAATCCTGTCCCGAAAGCAGAAGATTGATAGGCCGCTGAAGCTACTTGAGGGCTTGTTCCACCATATTTGAAGGCACCTAGTACAACCAAGATAACGATCAACAAGGCAAAGACTGGCGTTAAGATGCGTCCGATTCGATCCAAGATTTTTGATGGATTGAGCGAGATTAAATAAGCCGCTGCAAAGTAAAGCACGGTAAAGACAATCAATCCTAGACCTTTGTTTGCTTCGGATAAGAGGGGGCTAATCCCAACTTCGTAAGCTGTTGTTGCTGTACGCGGAATGGCAAAGAAGGGGCCAATTGATAGATAGAGGACTGCAAGATAAAGCGTCGCAAACCAAGGTGAGATTTTCTTAGAAATCTCGTGAATGTATCCTTTCGGGTTTAGCGTTCCAATAATAAGTGTCAAGACGGCAATACCGACACCTGAAAAGACAAAACCTGCGATGGCAGGAAGAAACTGTTCTCCAGATAGGGCACCTAGAGAAGGCGGAAAGATCAAGTTCCCCGCACCAAAAAATATTCCAAACAGGAGCAAGCCTGTTAGGGCACCTTTTTTAGCCATAAAAATCTCCTTCATATTTCTAAAATACTGACCTAGTATACCATGATTAAGACTCTGAAAAAAGTATCCAAAATTAATCATTGAATGTTTTCAATATTTTTAAAAATAAGAATTATCTAAAAACAAAATCCCTCACTCAGTTGGAACCGAGCAAGGGAAGATTAGGATCTATCACCATAGAGGTTTAAAGATTTTCAAAGGCCGTCATTCCACCTTGAACATTGATAACTTCATAACCCTGTTCAACTAGAAATTGACAAGCACGCGCTGAACGTATTCCAGATTTACAAATGACATAATGCAAGAGGTCCTTGTCCAACTGATCATAGATATCAGCTAATTGACTAAGTGGTAGGTTTTGAGCACCTTCTAAATGAAGCGTCTGGAACTCTTCTACTTCTCTCACGTCCACTAGAGAAAGTTGCTCATTTTGATAAAGCTGGTAAAAATCGTTAAAAGTAATTTCTTTCATTTTGTTTCTCCAAGAATCTTTTGAATTCTTTTTTTCAAATCGGGCACTACTTCTGACTCAAACCAAGGATTTTTGGCCATCCAGATTTGATTTCGTGGTGAGGGGTGCACCAGAGGGAAAAATTCTGGTAGATAGTCTTTGTAGTGTTTTACCCGTTCTGTCACCTTGCCACTAACTTTTTCATGTAAATAATAGGCTTGGGCATATTGTCCAATCAAGAGAGTTAATTGGATATCGGGCAACTCTTGCAAGAGTTGCGGATGCCATTTTTCTGCAAAACCTGTACGAGGTGGAAGGTCGCCTGACTTGCCATGCCCCGGAAAGTAGAAATCCATGGGCAGAACTGCAAAATAACCTGAATTGTAAAAGGTGTCCTCATCCACACCTAGCCACTCACGCAAGCGATCGCCACTCTTATCCTTCCAATAAATCCCAGCTTCTTGCGTTTTAAGCCCAGGAGCCTGACCGACAATATTGATACGGGCAGTTTTTGGCGCCGCAAAGAGAGGTTCGATTCCGCGTTCTGTATAGCTGGTATTTTGCGGATCCGCCATAATGGCTTGCTTGATTCTTTCAATTTGAGACATCTGTTTTCCCTCCAAAAAGAAGTCCAAGCATACAATCTCAGACTTCTATCATTTTATTTGATCAGTTCATAAATAGCTTCAGCATAGATTGCTGCTGCTCGGAAGAGATCGTCCAAGGCGATAAATTCGTTGGCTTGGTGCATGGTATCGATTGAGTCTGGGAACATCGCACCGTAGGCAACCCCACGTTCCAGTAAACGACCAAAGGTACCACCACCGATGACTTGCTCGTGACCTTTAAGACAAGTTTGTTTTTCATAAACATTCAACAAGGTTTGCACAAGTGGATCTTCCATCGGTACATAGTGAGGGGTGTGACCGTGTTCAGAAAGGCTAACAGAAGCAACTGGCAAGTTTTCAAGGATTGACTTGATTTGCTCTGGGCTTGTTCCTTTTGGATAACGGAAGTTAAGAGCAATCGTATTGTCAGCACTTGTTTCATCGAAGCGGAAGACACCGGCACTCATAGAAAGGGCACCCATCTTTTCATCTACATGAGCAACCTTGAGATTTGTACCCTTATGGTCGTTCAAGAGAATCTTACCAGCGATGTCGAGGTAGTCTTTTGCAGGTCCTGCAAAGTCAAACTGACTGAGGAAAAGGGCAAGGTAGGTCGCACCATTGACACCTGATGCAGGCATAGCACCATGAGCTGATTTACCAATCACAGTCACCTTGTACTGGCCGTTTTCTTCTTGGAGTTCTCCTCTGAGTTTGTGTTCTGCAACAAAGGCATCTAGTTTAGCTTGCAAGTCAGCCAAGTCACCTGAAACGACTGCTGTTGCTGATTCAGGTACCATGTTTTCACGCAAACCACCTGTGAAGCTGTGAAGGCGAGCTGCACCAGTATTTTCACCTGCAAAATGGAGATATTCTGTGATATTCCCTTTTTCACCATTGATGATAGGGAATTCAGCATCTGGAGAGAAACCGAAGTCTGGTTTCGCAAGTCCTACATGTTCAAAGTAGTAGTCCATGTCTGCCCAGCCTGATTCTTCATCTGTTCCGACGATGAAACGAACTTTTTTAGAAGTTGGAAGCCCCAATTCTTTGATGATTTTCAAACCATAGTAACAAGCTGTTGTAGGCCCCTTGTCGTCTGAAGCTCCACGCGCATAAAGGCGACCGTCTTTGATAGTTGGTGTATAAGGGTCCGTGTCCCAACCGCTACCAGCTGGCACCACGTCCATGTGAGCAAAGATTCCGAGAACTTCTTCTCCTTCACCAAACTCAAAATGTCCTGCGTAGTTATCAACATTTTTAGTTGGATAGCCATCACGGTCTGCGATTTCAAGGAATTTTTCCAAGGCTTTTACTGGACCAGGTCCAAATGGATGCTCAGCATCGGCTTTGCTGTCATCACGTTCTGAGTTGATTTCCAAAAGGCTAAACAAGTCAGCCAAGAGGTCTTCTTTGCGTTTTTCTACTTCTGCTGTAAAATCAATAACTGTCATTTTTTCTTCCTATCTCTTCTCGATAATTTCATCTACTGGCAAGCGGTAGCTTGGTTCCAATTTCTCATCTGTGTATCCAACTGTGATCAAGAGTTCTGGACGGAATCGGTCTTCAATGTCCAAAACTTCGTTGGCTTTTGATTTGTCAAATCCAAGAATAATGTTAGAACCGATTCCTTGGTCAGTCAAAGCAAGAACTAAGTTCATGGCTACTAGTCCCGCATTAAGGGCCAAGTAGTCACTAACTTGCTGTTCACTGTAACGCGCAAACTCGGCAGGCAAATTCTTCATGAAATATTGAAGTTGCTCTTCTGAGAAATTCTTTGCACCACCAACTCGGGCAATCTTGCGGGCACGTTTGGCAAGATCTGTATCTGTAAACAAGGCAATGGTCACTGGCGCTGATGATACCTGCTCAAAGTTCGAACCATATGCTAATTTTGCCAATTCTGCATTTTTTTCACGAACCACCACAAACTTCCATGGCTGGCTGTTATGGGCACTTGGGGCCAAGGTTGCGATTTCGATAGCCGTACGCACATCTTTGGGATCTACCGGTTTATCAGTAAAATGCTTAGTCGCATGACGTTTTTTATTTAATTCAAGAAATTTCATAATCGATTTCCTTTTCTAATTCTACTGCATCCATTCTACCATATTTTGAAAGAGCTTGCAGAGATTTTTCATAGAAAGAAATTGGAACACGGATGAAGCCCTGGATTTAAACTTATCATTAAAATCAGATTTTTCCTCATCCAGTTCCAACTAATTCTCAGGGGTTTAAAGAAACTAGTCTATCTTGTATTCTGACTTTATAGCCTCCAAAAATTCTTTCACATCCTCCACATACCCATGCTTTTCAATTAAACTAGCTAAGAGTTCTAGATTGTGCCCCCGATAGTTGTCATCTCGACGTAGTTCTTCATACATTTCGATAAAAGGAAGACCCTTGGACTTGGCCAATTCTAACTCTGCTTCATAGTCATAAGCAACTTTTCGGAATAGAATATTTACCAATTCCCCATCTTCCACTTCTATCACGGCATATTGGGCACGGTGATTTTTTAACTTTTCCCAATTAAAATAAGGCATACCAATGGTACCTGGATTGATGATTTGTTGCCCTTGACTGCCATAACGAAGCAACTGCTTGTGAACATGACCATAGACTGCCACGTCAACTTCATCATCTAGGAGTTGGTCAAATTTCTCTGTATCATTCTCAACTAGCAAGTCACCACCATAGTTCTTATTTGGCAAATTATGAGAAAGAGAAAAGCGCAGCCCATCAACTTCTTTCTTTTCTAGCATAGGTAAGCTTCGTAGCCAGACAATCGTTTCAGGATCCATTCGTTCCATCAAATACTGTGTCATACGCAAGAGCTGGACTTCCTGTGGGTCTTCTAAGCCATATTGCCCATCTAAAGCCTCAAGGACACAATCATCCCAATTGCCTCGAACACTTGTAGTGATAGAAAGTTCCTTTAACAGAGCGACCAAGTCATTTGCACCTGGACCAGGGAGGAAAATGTCTCCCATGAGCCAGTATTCACTGACTCCTTGTGCTTTAGCATCTGCAATCACTGCTTCTAAGGCAGTCACATTTCCATGAATATCTGATAAAATTGCGATTTTATGGTTCATCATAATCTCCTTTTGTTTGGTAGTCCACTCTCTCTTCCGCTACTTGAGCCAATTCCACTTCTTCCTGAGGGTTCAACTTTCTCTGCACAGCTTCTGCGACTGCTCTTGGCACCCCAACTTCGACAATTTCATCCACACTGGCTTCCTTGATTTTAGTGAGAGATTTAAAATGCTTCATGAGATTCTGTTTGCGTTTAGGTCCCAGACCGTCAATCCCATCCAGTTGTGAAGAAAAGGAATTTTTTGAGCGCAGTTGGCGGTGGAAGGTGATAGCAAAGCGGTGCACCTCATCCTGGATGCGTTGGAGGAGAAAGAATTCTTGAGAATTGCGAGACAACTCCACCACTTCCAGTGGATCTCCAAAGAGCAGTTCATGGGTTTGGTGCTTGTCATTCTTTTGCAGACCTGCAATTGGGATATCCAAACCTAGCTCTTCTTGGATGACTTGCTTTGCGATATTGACTTGACCTTGTCCCCCATCAATCACAATCAAATCTGGCGGGGTTAAACCATCACGTTGAACTCGGCCATAACGTCTGCGAATAACCTCTCGCATACTAGCATAGTCATCTGGGCCAACAACCGTTTTTATCTTGTACTTTCGGTAGTCTTTTTTACTCGGTTTGCCATTGACAAAGACCACCATAGCTGAAACAGGACTGGTTCCCATGATATTAGAGTTATCAAAGGACTCGATACGGACTGGGGTCGGGATTTGGAGCAAGCGTCCCAGATTTTCAATAGCTCCTTGGGTCTTTTCGACTGATTTTTCTAGCAGATTGAACTTCTGCTCCAGACTAACACGGGCATTTTTGATGGCTAGATTGACCAGTTGTTTTTTCTCTCCACGTTGGGGCTTGAAAATCTTGGTATCCACCAAAGCCTTAACGGCTTCTTCATCGATATCCTGCGGAATCAGCACCTCATTGGGAACCAGGTGAGATTTTTCTTGATAGAATTGTCCCACATAGGTCAAGAAGTCCTCATCCGGATCATTGTAGTAGGGGAAGAGATTGACATCCCGCTCAATGAGCTTGCCTTGACGAACAAAGAAAACCTGAACACACATCCAGCCCTTATCCACATAGTAACCAAAGACGTCCCGATTTTGCAAATCTTTCGCCATGACCCGTTGCTTGGTCCGAAGCGTTCCAATGGCCTGAATCAGGTCACGGTATTCCGCCGCACGTTCAAACTCCATACTTTGAGCTGCGGATGCCATCTTCCCCTTGAGGTCATCAATGATTTTATCATCCTGCCCTTTTAGGAAATCAGAAACCTCCTGAGCCATGGACTTGAAATAAGCCTCATCTTTTTTACAGATAGTATGGGCCATACATTGGCCGATATGGTAGTAAAAACAGACCTTAGAGGGTGGGTTGGTACATTTCCGAAAAGGGAAAATCCGGTCCAGTAGACGCTTGATTTCATTTGCTGCCCCTACATCTGGATAGGGACCAAAGTAGAGACCACCGTCCTTTTTGACCTGACGGGTGATAATAAGCCGCGGATAGCGCTCATTGGTGATTTTGATAAAGGGATAGGACTTATCATCCTTGAGCATGATATTGTACTTGGGCTGATTTTCCTTGATGAGGTTGATTTCTAGAAGAAGTGCCTCAATATTGGACTCAGTGACGATAAATTCAAAATCTACAATTTCAGACACCAGTGCCTCCGTCTTGGTATCGTGACTCCCACGGAAATAGGAGCGCACACGGTTGCGCAGATTTTTAGCCTTTCCTACATAAATGATAGTGCCATTTTTATCTTTGTGAATGTAACAACCAGGGCTGGTCGGCAAGAGCTCTAGTTTTGATTTGATCAAGTTATTCATAGTTCCATTATAGCAAAAAGGCCGTAACAGGACGAACAAAAAGCCCCACCAATCACTTGTTGGAGGAGCTTTGATTTCATTTCAGATTGCACCGACTTCATCTAGTCGCTACTGGTATAGAGTTCTTGAACAGCTGTCACATCCTGAGGCTGAATCCCATAATAGGAACCTGCTGGCTGCATGACAGAAGTTTCGTTGGTATGATCCAAACCGATGGCATGCCCCAGTTCGTGCTCCGCCGTGTGCACGATTCGTTCATAAGAATAACCATAGTTTGGATTGGATAGATAATAGTGATTCAGGCGAACCGTTACAGATATAAATTGATTGGTTAACAAATTGGTTTGACTCTCGGCTTGACCTGCTACAGCGGTCGATCCATCATTCATCTCACTTGCCACAATATCTGCCTGGCTAGGATCCGCAACCACCTCAAAGGTAAAGGCTTCCGTTTGATTCCAGTTTTTTATAGCTTCTGCATAGGCACCTTGGAAGGTCTCATCCATTTGAGGTTCAATATAGATGCGAGCTGAGGCCTGAGCCCACTTGCCTTCTGCATGTTGGTGACTGTCTGTCTGAGACAAGACTTCCAGCGTTCCCGTCTCCTTCCATTGATTCCAGCCACCTTGACCAATCTTACTCATTTTTTCAACCTGATTGACCGCAGAATGAAAATCACCTGTCAGATACCAAACCACTCCAAAGGCAATGAGCAATAGAATGACCACAGTCCAAACCAGACGCCAGAAGAAACGCCAAATTCCCAACAGAAATCGGAACAATAATCGGATAATCCAGAACATGACACTCCACCTTTCATAAAAATAAGAACCTATCTTGAAATCGCATTTCCCCTGATCAAGATAGATTCTCTATTTTACTGAAGAAAGCTGAAAGAAACCTAAAACTAAGATAAACGTTCTTCCAAGACAAAGTCAATTGGTAGAGTAGCCAAAAAACGTTCCAATTGTTTTTCCCAGTAGTACCACTCGTGCTTACCTGGACTATGACTATAGGTCACCTCAAAACCAAGCTTTTTGAGGTTTTTCACTGCGAGATTATTGGCAGAGTAAAGATAGTCTTGTTCCCCACACCAAGCCCATAGTTTGGTCTTTTTATCGGATTTTGTAGCCATGCTTTCAAGCGAATGAGGACTAGCTGTCCAGTCTTTGATTTCTCCAAAAACTCCTCTCCAGTAGGCAAGCGATCCCAGATCTTGACTTTCAGGAGAAAAATCCTGAAAACTGAGCGCACCAGAAAAACTAGCCGCATGAGAAAAACGATTCGTCGATAGAGCGAGTTTGAAGGAACCATATCCTCCCATGGAGAGACCTGCTATGAAGGTCTTTTCTCGCTTGCTGGTCATATTGGGGAAGAAACGTTTCATGACTTGGGGGAGTTCTTCTGCTAGAGCAGTATAGTAGTTATAGCCATACTGAGTATCTGTGTACCAGCCATTGCTAGTATTGGGCATGATAACAATGAGATTGGTTCCCCGCAACAAGCGTTCGACATTGGTACGTTTGAGCCAGCTATTTTGGTTTCCTGACATTCCGTGCAAAAGGTAAAGGACAGGAATATCTGTGCAATCTGGTTCAGTCACCCGACTAGCATCTGGATAGAGTACGGTAACGCCCCACTCCATATCCAAAACTTTTGAGTAATACTCAATATTCATAACTGCCATGGTTATCTCCTTTTACTATTCTATAAGAAAAAGCCGAATTTCGACTTTTTCTGTAGGTATTCTGCTTATTATTTTGCTTCCATTACGACTGGCAAGATTGCTGGACGACGCTTGGTTTGATCAAAGAGGTACTTGGTCAGATTGTCGCGAACCTTTCCTTTGAGATCTGCCCAGTCAAAGTCATCACCTTGAAGATACTCTTCTACCGTTTGGTTAATCAATTCTGAACTTTCACGGAGAATATCACGGCTCTTCTTGAGGTAAACAAATCCACGTGTATGAACACGGGCCTTGGCCACAATTTTCTTCTCACGACGGTTGACAGTGATCGCCACGATAAAGATTCCATCCTCTGACAAGACCTTACGGTCACGAAGGACGACATTTCCAACATCCCCGATGGCATTTCCGTCAATCAAGACATCACCTGCAGAAACTGCTCCAGCTGGAACAAAGTCTCCATGTTCATAAGACATGGTCGTTCCCTTTTTAGGGATGAAGAT